>JAFOWI010000022.1 GCA_017425985.1 Bacteroidaceae bacterium
AAGTGAAAATATCGATTTCCTAGGCCTAGGTCGGTCAGAATACGACCATTTTCGCTAAAAGGGTAGGCCTCGGAAATGAGAATATGGCCATTTTCACGATGCGTGATGCCTATGCTCTTGTCAAAACGTAGCGAGAGGTGTGGTAAAAGCGTTATATTCAATGAGTTAAGAAGCATGTATGATTTATTTCAATCCCTGTAATAAGCTTTATTGCGTGGCGACGTACCTTTCAATTGCCATCACGCGCTTACAAATTTACGCAATTTACTGAGAATGACAAGGTTTAGAATATAAATTATTGCATCTATATAACGCATCAAATTTCCATTTATTTAAATTGAAGCTATGAAATACATGCAATTAATGTGAATTGAGCTTTCAAATGTCATAAAGTATCAGTTCTTCGGTTAGTGATTCACAAATTGTTTGTAAAAAGAAAAATCTCCCTGTTCCAAAACGTGGGCAGGGAGATTATTAGTTGTGTTTTTTATAAAAATATAAGTCAGGAATGCGATTATCCTCCGAAGTCGTCGAAGTGAATCATTTCCTTTTCTACGCCGAGGCTATCCAAGAGGTCGAGCACAGTCTTTGCCATCATGGGAGGACCGCAGAGGTAGTATTCGCAATCTTCGGGTGCTTCATGCTGCTTGAGGTAAGTGTCGCCCATTACGGGTGCTACGAAGCCTGCAGTATATTTGATACCTGCTGCATCTGCCTTGGGATCGGGACGGTCAAGCGCAAGGTGGAAGTGGAAGTTGTCGAATTCCTTTTCCAATGCGAGGAAGTCGTCGAGGAATGGAATTTCTTCCAAAGCGCGTGCACCATAGAAGTAGTGCATCTGACGATCGCGGCACTGACGTGTCTTGAGCATGTGCATGATCTGCGCACGGAGAGGAGCCATACCGGCACCACCGCCGACCCAAATCATTTCGCGTCCTGAAGTGTAGTTAGGACGGAATTCTCCGTAAGGACCACTCATGATTACCTTATCACCGGGCTTCAAGCTGAAGATGTAAGATGAAGCGATACCAGGATTTACATCCATGAAACCGCCACCCTGTTCTTTAGGTTTGAAGGGAGGAGTTGCGATACGTACGTTCAAAGTGATGATATCACCTTCGTCGGGATAGTTAGCCATTGAGTACGCACGAACTGTAGGAGTATCGTTTGTACACTTGAGGTTGAAGAGACCGAAGTTCTTCCAAGCAGGAAGGTAAGTATCACCGATGAGTGACTTGTCGAAGTCCTTATCGTAGTCGATGTTAAATGCGGGAATCTTAATCTGAGCGTATGAACCAGGTTCGAAGTCCATGTTCGCCGGGAGGAAGTGCCACCTTGTATTCCTTGATGAAGGTAGCCACGTTGCGGTTACCAATCACGGTGCATTCCCATTCCTTAACGCCCATTACAGAGTCTTCAACATTGATGCTGATGTCACCCTTTACCTTACACTGGCAACCGAGACGCCAGTTTTCCTTCACTTGCTTGCGTGTGAACTGACCCTTTTCAGAATCGAGGATTTCACCGCCGCCTTCGGGCACCTGTACCTTACACTGTCCGCAAGAACCCTTACCACCACATGCTGAGGGGAGGTAGATGTCGTTGTTGGCAAGTGTGCTAAGGAGTGTGCCGCCTTGTTCAACTTCGAGCGTGTCCTTGCCGTTGATAGTAAGCTTTACCTTGCCGCTGGGCGAAAGGTAAGTCTTGGCAACGAGCAAGATAATCACGATGAGGAGTATAATGCTAAGGAATACTCCAATACTTGCTAAAATAATACTTGTCATTGTTGTAAATGTTTCCTTAGAATTAAATATTAAGACCTGAGAAGCACATGAATGCCATAGCCATCAAACCTACAGTGATAAATGTGATACCAAGGCCGCGGAGGTGCTTAGGCACATCGGTATAAGCCATCTTTTCGTTGATTGCTGCGAGCGCTACGATAGCGAGCAACCAGCCGATACCTGAACCAAGTGCGTAAACAACAGCATCGCCTACGTTGCCGATATACTGGCTGTTGTTAGGCTCCATGCCGATGCGCTGTTGCATAAAGAGCGAAGCACCCATGATAGCACAGTTTACGGCGATGAGCGGAAGGAAGATACCGAGCGAAGCGTAGAGCGAAGGAGAAAAACGCTCAACAATCATTTCTACGAGCTGCACGATACCGGCGATGACACCGATGAAGAGGATGAATGCCAAGAACGAGAGGTCAACACCTTCAACAATACAATCGGGGCCGAGCACCTTTGTCTGGAGAAGATAGTCAACAGGCACTGTGATGAGCAATACGAAGATGACTGCGATACCAAGGCCTAAAGCTGTCTTAACATTTTTCGCAACTGCAAGGTAAGAACACATACCTAAGAAGAATGCGAAAATCATATTGTCCACAAAGATTGAGCGGACAAACAAACTTAACATTTGTTCCATTTCTTAATTTCTTTTATTGAGTTAGGGATGTGTGTGGAATTACTTTTTCTGCTTGTCATTGATAGCACGGTGCGCCCAGATGATGCAACCTACGATGATCAAAGCCATTGCGGGCATTGTCATCATACCGTTGTTCACGTAGCCTGCTTCATAAACGCAGTCGGGGATTACTTGGATGCCGAGCAATGTTCCGGCGCCAAAGAGTTCGCGGCAAAAACCAACAGCGACCAAAATCCAAGCATAACCTAAACCAGAACCGATACCATCGAGGAATGATTCCCAAGGACCATTCTGCATAGCGAATGCTTCAAGACGACCCATGATGATACAGTTTGTGATAATCAAACCGATATAAACTGAGAGCTTTACGCTTACGTCATAGGCAAAAGCTTTAAGTAATTCTGCAACCAAGGTTACGAGTGTTGCAACAACAACGAGCTGTACGATGATACGGATACGGCTGGGAACTGTTTTGCGAAGTAAAGAAATAATGACGTTTGCAAAAGCTGCAACAACTGTTACAGACAACCCCATTACAATAGAAGGTTCAAGCTGTACTGTCACTGCAAGCGCAGAACAAATACCCAACACCTGAGCTGTCACAGGATTATTGAGATTCAATGGACCTGTAAAAATCTCGCGGTTTGCTTTAGAAAATAATGTACTCATATCTGTTTCCGTTATTAATTGGCATTAAAGAATCCGATATATTGTGCAAGGCTTGTCTTTAACATTGCGTCAACACCATTACCTGTGAGCGTAGCACCTGTAATACCGTCAACTTCGTACTGACTATTCTGAACCTTACCGTTTTTCACAACAGAAAGTGCAATGTTATTAGCGTTGCCTTCAGCGAAGATAGTCTTGCCGATGAACTGGTCCTGGAACTTCTGCTCTGCAATGAGCGAACCCAAACCTGCTGTTTCAGATGCGTGAGACATATACATACCATAAACAGTGTTGAAATCATCGTTGAGCGCAACATATCCCCAAAGCGCGCCCCAGAGGCCCTTACCGTAAATGGGGAATACGTACTTCTTAGCACCTTCAACTTCGCAAACATAAACTACGAGTTCTTCCGAACCACACTTGAAACCACCTTCATTTTCCTTGATGCTGCCATCAGCGTTGATGATGTAGTCGCTCTTTACGACGTCAGTGTAAGTTGCGGGAATAGTAGTCTTTTCGAGGCCACGCATATTCAAAGCAGCTAAGATTTGCGACTTCTTATCGAGTTCAACATTCTCATCTTGAATGGGCTTGAGCGTTTGAGAAACGGCAACCCCAATTACAGCATTGGTAGTTGCAGTAGGCGCAGCATTTGTAGCATTCAAATCACGCAGATAAAAAACAACAAAGTCACAGTCTATTTTAGGC
>JAFOWI010000221.1 GCA_017425985.1 Bacteroidaceae bacterium
AACTGACAGAGTACAAATGACAGAGTACAAATGACAGAGTACAAATGACAGAGTACAGATAACTTTCGGGGGGGCGAAAATGAAAAAGAATAAAGATGTAAACGAATCTGATTGCGTTTGCAAGTTAAAGTCCCCATTGGAGTAAATCATTTAATTATTTTTTATGCGGTCCATCATATTTAGTTTACTACTATTCCCATTATGCCTCACCGCCCAAGAAGACACTACATTCAAGCAATTGTTTGAACATTTTCGCCAAGCATCAACATACAATAAATTATATCCTCGCGAAAAAGTGTATCTCCATTTGGACAACAATGCTTATCTTACTGGAGACTCTATTTGGTATAAGGCATACGTTGTTCGCAATTCAACATTAAATGCTACGGACGTTAGTAAGGTGCTCTATGTTGAATTGCTGGACGAGAGTGGCCGCATGATGCATCGCCAAACTTTAAAGATTGATGAACAAGGAGGTTGTAATGGTTGCTTACCGTTACAACTTCCTGTGCGTGATGGCTATTACGAAGTTAGGGCATACACAAGAGCTATGCTTAATTGGGGTGAGCATGCTTATTTTTCAAGAGTTATTCCTGTATTCTCCATAGAAAATAATAAATTACACATTTCTGAAGTTGATAAGAAATGGAAATTGGCACACAATGCGAAACGCAAATTTAATTTCGAAAAACAAAACAAACATTGCTTGAATTTCTTCCCTGAAAGCGGACATAGAATAAATGAGCATACGCAACGAATAGCGTATGCCTTGACTTACAACGATGGTAGATTTGCTACCGACACTTTACATGTTTATAATTCCCAAGATAGCCTAATTGCAATATCAGTTCCATTGCATGAGGGAAGAGGTTTGTTCCTATTGCCCTCGGAAGTAAACGAGGGTTACGTCGCTATAGGAACTGAGCGTTTTGATTTACCTAAAGCTCATCCTATAGGCTACAGCATGCGTGTGGATATGACGGCTGAATATTTAGACGTGAGAGTAGAGCGTTCGGCTGAAATATCTTCAACAGCAATAGGCTTAGCTATTTTTAACCGCGAAAACGTTTGCTATTTTGATACGCTCCGCATGGAACAAAAAATTAGAGAATTCAGTATTCCTATGTGTTGCTTACATAATGGTATCAATAGAATAGAACTTTTTGACATCGATGGCAAGAGCCTTGCAAGCCGAATGGTGTACAGACCATTAAAGCCTAATGGACTAAACATGAATATTGCGCAAAACCAAGCAAGCTATGCACCCTATGCTCCTATTGCCATTGAAATGCAATTACAAGATAGTTTAGGTAAATTGGAACATGCGAATTTATCACTTTCCGTGCGCGATGCAAATAGCGAATTAACAACAGGAAACGAATGGAACATAAATACGGAAATGCTATTAAGTAGCGAAATTCGCGGATACATCCATAATCCTGAATTTTATTTTAGTACACTGCAAAGCCCGGTGGATTCAAGTTTCCGCTCTGAAGCCCTCGACCATCTGTTGTTAGTACAAGGGTGGCGAGCAGTCGATTTTGATAGAATGAGTAATTACATCCCCTTTGATGTAGAGCATATTGCAGAAGAGGGACTGATGTTAAGAGGGATTGTATATAAAGACAATGAGAAAAAAGAGCCATTAAACAATTCACGACTCAAGATAAAAATGCATAATGCACTTGGCCAAGCTGTTGAAGGCGAAGCAATGTTAGACAGTTTAGGGAAATTTTCTTTTATCTCTGATGAAGATTACAATGGAGAAATGATTACCCACCTTTCGGTAGAAAACAAGAAAGGAAAAAACATCTGGGCGCGAGTGGCTTTCGACCGTTGGTTTTCTCCAACTCCACGAAAATTCTCACCTTTGGAAACGAAGTACGAAATGTTTGACGCGTCAACTCATTTATTAGATACGACAAAGACACAAAAACCGAAACTCTTTGAATGGCAAGACACGCTGAACAACGAAGACGGTATGCTCCTGGGGACTGCTGAAGTTATAGGCAAACGAAAATCTATACTTAACGGAAACCGCTATTTGTGGGAAGGGGGACTATCGAAAGGCTTAAAATACAGCGATGACTACTACGATGTTGTATTAGAATTAGAGCGATGGCGCGACCAAGGACGCGAAGGAATGATGAATGTCGTAAGCTTAGTATCCTGGTTGGTAGATAGTACCGAAAATTGGCAGGCAGACGTGGACGCAGCAATCGCCATAAACTCCAAACCTATAAACGAATTTGATAACTTGGAAAAGTCCGATAATGGAGAAAATTCTACTGACGAATCACAAAACACGTTAAACGTCTTTATGACGACGTTGAACGGCAAACAGACCGCATGGGTTTTGAACAATGAATTGCTAAAAAAGCACGAGGGCGTAATACTTTTGGCGGAAGAAGTTGGGGCATTTGTTGTAATCGACAAGCCGAATTTCATAAATAAATATATGCAGGAAGCCAAAATGAAACATCTTGCAAACGCCGGACCGAATAAATATGGAATAGCGACTTCTGACGTTGAAAAAGGATACAATCAAGTTGACCAATTAATTGCACTATACGAACGGCCGAATTCCTACCTGTATCGTTCAAATAAAAAAGATTTAAAACGAACGGTTTGGGGCTATGAACCCGAAGTTTCTTTTTATTCACCGGATTATACAGGCAAATTATTACCCGAAAAATCTGATATTCGACGTACTTTATTCTGGAATCCGCAAGTAACTTTTGATAAGGACGGCAAAGCATCTGCCGTATTCTTCAACAACAGCCACGACGGCACGCAACTCCGCATCTCCATCCAGGGCATCACACAGGACGGACGATTTGTGAGCTACGAACGATGATGATTAGAGTACAGAGTACAGAGAACAGAGTACAACTGACAGAGTACAAAAAATAGAGTACAGAGAACAGAGTACAGAGAACAACTAATAGAGTACAGTGTACAGAGAACGCAAAAGTAATTACTTTCGGGCTTTCGGGGGTCCCGGAAACGAAAAAGTAATTACTTTCGGACTTTCGGGGGTCCCAGAAATGAAAAAGTAATTACTTTCGGACTTTCGGGGGTCCCGAGAACGAAAAAGTAATTACTTTCGCACTTTCGGGGGTCCCGGAAACGAAAAAGTAATTACTTTCGCACTTTCGGGGGTCCCGAGAATGAAAAAGTAATTACTTTCGGACTTTCGGGAGTCCCGGAAACGCAAAAGTAATTACTTTCGGGCTTTCGGGGGTCCCGGAAATGAAAAAGTAATTACTTTCGCACTTTCGGGGGTCCCGGGAATGAAAAAGTAATTACTTTCGCACTCAACCAACGTCGAATACTTATGATTCAATAAAAATGTGGATGCGCCTTGTTTCCGGCACATCCACATATATTTTTTATGTAAGTATCGCAAATTGATTACTTAGCCATAAGTGCTTCGAACTGAGCAACAGCCTTGTCGTAAGCCTTCTGAGCCTTAGCAACAGCCTTCTGTGCCTTCTTAGCACCCTTAGCGTCAGCCTTCTTAGCAGCTTCCTTAGCAGCCTTCAAAGCATCGTAGAGCGCCCAAAGGTTAGTAGCCTTAGTAGCTTCGATGTTCTTAGCTGTGTAAGCTTCAGCAGCAGCTTCAGTAGCAGCTTCAGCAGCAGGTTCAGCCATAGCGTGCTTGTAACCCTTAACGTCGTTCCAGTGACCACGAGTGAAGTCGGGGAATGTTACAGCTGCGCAGTTGTTATCCATAGAGATAGCACCGAGTTCAGCGAGTGAGCACCATTCAGCCAAGTCGTAAACGTCCATATCGAGGGGAAGACCGTTCTGGAGACAGTAAACGAGACGAGCGTCCATTACGTAGTCCATACCGCCGTGACCCATCTTACGACCCTTTTCGATGTACTTAGCGAGGATGGGGTGATAGTACTTCTTCAAGAGAGCATCGCGCTGAGCAGCGGGCATAAAGCCGTGAGCGTTGAGGTTGTCCATCTGAGGAGCATCAGTTCCCTTGAGCGCGTCACCTGAGAGTGCCAATTCAGGCTGAGGATACTTAGTAGCGTAACCCTTAGTACCTGTCAACTTGAACAAACGGTTGTAGGGCTGGGGAGTCATTACGTTGTGCTGGATTTCAACAACCTTACCCTGAGCTGTACGCATGAGAGTAGTAGTGTGGTCACCATTACGGAATTCCTTGCATTCCTTGCCAGTCTTGTTTTCTACCCATTCCTTACCTACGAAGCTTTCAGTATCCATAGCGATAAGAGTAGTGAAACGGTCGCCACGGTGGATGTCGAGACACTGTGCAACAGGACCAAGGCCGTGAGTAGCGTAAACGTCACCGCGGTTTTCCATGTTGTACTTCATACGCCAGCGGAGGTTGTCCTTGTCGTTATCGTTGGGGTCCTTCCAGTAAGAATCCCAGAACCATTCGAGACCGTGGATGTAAGCACCTTCAGCGCGGATAACTTCACCGAACAAGCCGTCCTGCTTCATAGCGAGCGCTGTCATTTCGTACTCGTCGTAGCAGCAGTTTTCGAGGATGAAGCAGTGGAGACGCTTAGTTTCAGAAAGGTTGATAAGTTCCCAGCACTGTTCGAGGTTCATTGCAGAAGGAACTTCGATAGCAGCGTGCTTACCGTTTTCCATAGCGAACTTAGCTACGGGGAAGTGGTGGTTCCAGTCAGTTGCTACGTAAACGAGGTCAACGTCGGGACGCTGGCAAACTTCCTTGTAACCGTTTTCACCATAGTAGATGTCAGCGGGAGCAAGACCTGCTTCGCGGAGATACTTCTGGAAGCGTTCTGCACGGGGTTCTTCGTAGTCGCAAAGAGCAACGATTTCAACGCCGGGGATGTGAGCGAAACGCATAACAGCCCATTCGCCACGCATACCAAGACCAACGAAAGCTACGCGTACTGTCTTGATAGGAGCAACCTTCAAGCCGAGAGCGTGCTGCTGACCTGCAGGGCGTGCAGGAGAGTCAATTACGATTGTTCCCTTGTCCCAATGCCACTTTGTAGAGGGAGAGAGCGACTGAGCCGAAGCTGTCACACCAGTAAGGGAAACCAATGCCGCGAGGGCATAAGCATAAATTTTCTTAAAATTCATACTAATAAATGGTTAAAGTTTATAAATAAATTTTTAAAAAGGTTTACATAAATTCCTATGCAAAGTTAAATACTAATTTTGAGTTGACAAAAAAAGCAACAGCATTTTATGCTCATTATATATATATAAGGAGAGATAAGAAGTTTTTTTGTTTTTTTTCCTATTTTTGTTTGGAGGAAATAAAGAAATTACTACTTTTGCCACGAAAATCGTTGAGAAAATCAAAACTCAAGACAAATAATTATGATTAAGCACACAGCATCCTTTAACTTTTATCGTTATTTTTACTTTGCTTACAACGAGCAGAGCAGGACGCTGTGAACTTTATTCAACCATCATTCATCAACGCACAGCAATATTTTAGGTAAATACAAGTCCTGCTCATTCTGATAGAGAAAGAGCAGGATTTTTTTGATTTTATCAGCACAAACGCAAAAAATTCTTCGGACTATGAACAGCAACACAACCGCCCTCCATACTCAAACCTCCGAATGCAGTATTCAGACCATCGACCGCGACATTCAAATCTCTGACCTCGGCGCTCAGCGCGTTGCCATCCAGGGCGTGGAAGGCTCGTTTCACGACATTGCAGCGCATCAATTTTTCGGAAACAACGTATCCCCTATTTGTTGCAACACGTTTGAAGAACTCTTCAACGCGATGAACGAAGACGACAGCGTGCTTGGACTGATGGCGATTGAGAACACCATCGCCGGAAGCCTGCTCCACAACTATGAACTGCTGCGCGAGCACAACTTTACCATCATCGGAGAGCACAAGCTGCACATTGAACACAGCATCGTTTGCCTACCCAAGGACGATTGGGCAGACATTACGGAAGTCAACTCACACCCCGTAGCCCTGCAACAATGCAGAAGTTTCCTTGCCCGACATCCACAGATGAAGGTAGTCGAAGCCGAAGACACCGCCGGAGCAGCTCGCCACATTGCGCAACACCATCTGCGCGGACACGCAGCCATCTGCCACGCTGACGCAGCCAAGCTCTACGGACTCAAGGTGTTGGAAAACAAGATTGAGGACAACAAGCACAACTTCACACGCTTCCTCGCCCTCTGCGATGCTTGGTGGGCAGACAAGTTCATAAACCTTCACGCTACGAACAAGAGCAGCATCGTCTTCACCTTGCCTCACGAAGAGGGGTCGCTCTCACAGGTTTTGTCGATTTTCACGTTCTACAAAATCAACCTTACGAAAATCCAGTCGCTACCCATTATCGGCAAAGAGTGGCAATACCTCTTCTACGTCGATGTTGCTTACAACGACTACATGCGCTACCGCCAAAGCATCGATGCTGTGCGCCCACTCACCCGCGAACTGCGCATCCTCGGCGAATATCAAGCCGGATAAACCTCGGTAAACACACCGCTCGCGCAAAGCCAACGGCAGCGCGGACAAACAGACTCAACCATAAAACATACATCCACAATGATAGCTCCTGCCAACCGACTACAAAACGTGCAAGAATACTACTTCTCCCGTAAACTCAAGGAAGTAGCGCAGATGAACTCCCAGGGACTCGACATCATCAGCCTTGCCATCGGCAGTCCCGACATGCCACCCTCGGAACAAACGATTCAGACACTCTGCCGCGAAGCCCAAAACCCAAACGCTCACGGCTACCAACCAACAGCAGGAACTCCCGAACTCAAGCAGGCGATGGCAAAGTATTATGCCCGAAAATACGGTGTTACGCTCGATGCGAGCAGCGAAATCCTACCGCTCATCGGCTCAAAGGAAGGCATACTCCACACCACGCTCGCTTTTGTCAATCCCGGCGACAAAGTACTGGTGCCCAACCCCGGCTATCCTACCTACACCTCACTTTCACGGCTATTGGGATGCGAAGTGGTCAACTACAACCTCCGCGAAGAAAACGACTGGCAACCCGACTTCGACGAACTCGAAGCAATGGACCTGACCAACGTGCGAGTGATGTGGACCAACTATCCCAACATGCCAACCGGAGCTCGCGCTCAAATGGCCACCTACGAAAAGTTAGTAAGCTTTGCCCGTCGTCACAACCTACTCATTGTCAACGATAATCCCTACAGCACGATTCTCAACCGCGAACATCTGAGCATTCTGCAAGTGGAAGGCGCAAAGGACGTTTGCTTAGAATTCAACTCCATGTCGAAGAGCCACAACATGCCCGGATGGCGAGTAGGAATGATAGCCGGAAGAGCGGACTACATCCAATACATCCTCCGCGTCAAGAGCAATATCGACTCGGGCACGTTCAGAGCCATCCAGTTGGCAGCTGCTGCAGCCTACGACAACGACGATGCCTGGCACGAACACCACAACATTACGGTCTATGCCGAACGTCGCGACATCGCCTACCGAATTATGCAAGCTTTAGGCTGCACTTACGACGAACAACAAGTGGGCATGTTTCTCTGGGGGCGCATCCCCGATACTATAGCCCACGCTGAAGAACTCACGGAAACCGTGCTCCACAAAGCGCGCGTATTCATCACCCCCGGCTTCATCTTCGGCAGCAATGGCGAACGCTACATCCGCATTTCGCTCTGCGCCAAAAAAGAGCGCATGCAGGAAGCCTTGCAACGCATAAATGAAATGTTATAGCGATAGAGACTATAGAAACTATAGAAGCTATAGGCTCTAAAAAATCTAGATTCTCTAGAACATCTAGATATTCTAAAATTTCTAGAACATCCTCCCCTTAAAAAAACAACTCTAAACCTCAAAAATAATATGGAACTCGATCTTCTCCCCCTCAACCTCCCTGGTATTGATATGACAACACGCCCCCTCACAATAGCCGGCCCCTGTTCTGCAGAAACCGAAGAACAAGTGATGACTACCGCCACACAACTGGCGAGCAAGGGCATCAAGATTTTTCGTGCCGGCATCTGGAAACCACGCACAAAGCCCGGTGGATTCGAAGGCGTGGGCGAACCCGGATTGAAGTGGTTGCAACGCGTACAGAAGCAGTTGGGCATGCTCGTAACGACAGAGGTAGCCACTGCCGCACACGTGAAAGCTGCGCTCGAACACGGTATCGACATCCTCTGGATTGGAGCACGCACAGTGGCAAACCCCTTTGCCATGCAGGAGATTGCCGACGCACTCGTTGGGCACGACGTCCCCGTGCTCGTAAAGAATCCTATCAACCCCGACCTCGAACTCTGGATTGGCGGACTTCAGCGTATCAACGGCGCCGGCATCAAACGCTTGGGCGTCATCCACAGAGGATTCTCGTCGTGCGACCGAAAAATCTACCGCAACCTTCCTATGTGGCACATCCCCATCGAACTGCGCCGCCGCATCCCAAATCTGCCCATCATCTGCGACCCCTCGCACATCAGCGGCCGACGCGAAATCATCGCCCCACTCTGCCAGCAAGCGATGGACCTCAATTTCGACGGACTCATCATCGAAAGCCACTGCTGCCCCGACTGCGCATGGAGCGATGCCGCACAGCAGGTGACGCCCGACGTGCTTGACTTCATCCTCAGTAAACTCGTCATCCGCTCCGTAGGCGAAACGACGGAGAGCCTCACCGAACTGCGCCGCCTCATCGATGAATGCGACAACAACCTCATCGAAATCCTCGCCAAGCGCATGCGCGTGAGCCGAGAAATCGGACAGTACAAGAAGCTGCACGACATGACCGTAGTGCAAACCACACGTTACTCTGAAATCCTCGACAAGCGCGGAGCGCAAGGTTGCATGTGTGGCATGGACAGCATGTTTATGAAAAAAATCTTCGAAGCCATCCACGAAGAAAGCGTACGCCAGCAAGTGGAGGAAATCAATAAGTAAGAACCCCGTGCGCTACGCACACTACGAAACACTACGAAACATGAAAATCCTTGTACTGGGCGCCGGCAAGATGGGTGCATTTTTTGTGGACCTACTCAGTTTTGAACACGAAACAGCGGTTTACGACATCGACTCCAAGCGACTCCGCTTTATGTACAACACGCTTCGCTTCACCACACTGGAGGAAATTGCCGACTTCCAGCCCGAACTTGTCATCAACGCCGTGAGCCTGAAACACACGCTCACGGTGTTCGACAGCGTCATTCCCGTTCTGCCCAAGACGTGCATCCTTGCCGACATCGCTTCGGTGAAAACCGATTTTAAGGACTACTACCTGTCAACAGGCATGCGCTACGTATCGACCCACCCCATGTTTGGCCCCACCTTTGCCAACTTGGGCGCACTCTCCACGGAGAACGCCATCGTCATCAGCGAGGGCGACTACATGGGGCGCATTTTCTTCAAGGACTTATACTCAAAATTGGGGCTCAACGTCTTTGAATATTCCTTCGACGAGCACGACGAAACGATGGCCTACTCACTGAGCATCCCCTTCGTATCGACCTTCGTATTCTCAGCCGTCATGAAGCATCAGGACGCCCCGGGCACCACCTTCAAGCGCCACCATGCCATTGCGCGCGGCGTATTGAGCGAAGACGACTGCCTGCTACGCGAAATCCTCTTCAACCCCCACACAGCCGGGCAGGTAGAGAAAATCAACGAACAGCTCAGCGAACTTCACGACATCATAGCCTGCAAGGACGAAACGCGGCTCAACGCTTATCTGACAAAAATCCGTAACAACATCCGCTAAGCTGTAACGCAAGAAACCGCCTGCTCACAACATGCCACCGCCGATGCCCAACTGACCATTGCTGAAACAAGCGTAAAATTCATTGCTGAAACAACTGAAAACGGCTTTTTCAAAGGCTACAAAAATATGCAGAAAACGCTGTTTTTATGCAAATATGCACATATTTATGCAAAAGCGGTGAAAGTGGACTTTACAAAACGTGATGTTAATTGTAAACTCAGAGATTGCAAATCCGAAGGTGAAATGTTAAAATTTTAGCGCTTCGCAAAAAATGCAAATTTGGATTTCGACAAAAAATATTGTATCTTTGTACTACGGAAGGGGAAGCTGCACGGTTTCCCCTTTTTTAGGCCCCCAAAATAGCAAAAACAACATCAAAGCTTGTTTTAACAACCTTTGATGTTGTTAAAATTACCTCCGATGTTGTTTTTCCGAAATCCGACGTTGTGAAAATTTCGGCTGATTCGAGTGCAAAAAACTCCGATTTTGGGGGCATTTAGTTAATAATTGTTAAAACTTTGCATTTTCTGATATTTATCATTTTTGTCAAAATCTGTCAAAATTTCGCGATTTTAACATTTGCATAAATATGCAGAAAATATTCACTTTGACCAAGCACCTTCATGAGCAAACAAAGGCGCCAAAAACTCGCCAAAATGGCAAGGACGAAACGGCTGATTTTTGAAAAAATCAGACAGCCAAAGTATGTTCGAGCAACACTTTTAAGCCGATACCAATCAACACGACGCCACCAAAAATCTCCATTCTTCCGGCC
>JAFOWI010000222.1 GCA_017425985.1 Bacteroidaceae bacterium
ATATGAGTTAATTAATAAATTTTGAAAATTTCAAAGTGTAGGAATTTCATCCGAATGGTGTAGGGGCCACTTTATGTCGGCCCGTACGCCGAAACGGCGTAATTAATTGCATTGTTTTTGTTGCGCGATTATCAATTATAATTGCATGTGCAATGATTTTGTGCTGATGTGTATTCGCCCCTTGTGGGGCGACGGGCCGACATAAAGTGGCCCCTACTGCATCCGCAATGGATCATCGCCCAAAAAACGTATCCTGAAACATTTTACCGTTGTTTCACCACGGGCCGACACGGGGATCGGCCCCTACGCCGTACGGATGGGCGAAAAATTCGCCGGCGGTTCGGACGTTTTCAAGGGTAGCACCGAAGTGGCAACCGTGAAAATGGTCATTTTGAAGGGTGGCACCGCGGTGGACGGCGGCAAAATGACCGTTGGGAAGGCGAGCACCGCGGTTTTTTGCGGAATATGGCCGTATTTTCGGTTTCCACCGCGGTGGACGGCAAAATATGGGCGATTTTCCTGTTTCCACCGCGGTTTTTTGCCAAAAATGACCGTGGGGGGCATTTCCACCGTGGTGGTCGGCAAAATATGAGGATTTTCCCTATTTCCACCGCGGTTGACGACCGAAAATGGTCGTTTTGAGCAAAACCACCGCGGTGGTTCGGCAGAAAATGGCCATTTTTAACTCGCGCACCTCCTCCGTTGCCACAACAATCGCGGTCGGTGCACCGAGAAACGCAAAAAACGTGCCCCGCACCAACGGGCGCTGACGGCAGAACCATCAGTCACTCGTTGGTGCGGAGCACGTTTCGTGATGCACACAATTGTTTACCTCCTCGTTATTGTAATTTTCGGAGAGGAGTGGTAAAAGCGTAATATTCAATGGGGTAAGAAGCATGTGTAATTTATTTCGAGTCCCTGTAATAAGCTTTATTGCGTGGCGACGTACTTTTCAATTGCCACCATACGCTTGCGAATTTACACAAATTATTGTGCACGGCAAGGTTTTCAGGACTTAAAAGTTTGTCTGTGTGTGTATGTGCAGGACGATGTACGCTTCTGACCATATTGCGAGTAGAGGCTGAACTTTATGATTCAACCTTTTCGTCGCGCTTTTCAAGGGCGATGGTGAGCCAGTTGTGGAAGAAATGGTGGCAGGCAGCCTCCCAAGTATAGTCCACTCCGAGGTCAAGATTGCTCTCGTCGCGATAGTAGTGGAGGGGCGGAGCGATGGGGAGTTGCTTGGCAAGGTCGCGTAGGTACTCGGTGTGGAGCGTGAGGGGCTCGTATTCGAGGTGACCGGTGATGTAGAATTCGCGCCCATTGTTCGAGGTGGCTAACCCAACTCCGCTTTCGTGGCTTGTAGCGAGGATTTCGCACTGCCGCGGGAAGTCCTCGGCTCTGACTTCGGTATGGCGGCTGTGTGGCATTAGGAATGATGGTGCGAGATTTTCAAGGATTGGATGGTGTGTCGGTGCATTGTGCTCGAAGATGCCAAACATTTTTTGCTCCAGTGGGTGTTTGGGTATGCCGAAATGGTGGTACATGGCAGCTTGTGCTCCCCAGCAGATGTAGAGCGACGTGGCTACGTGGGTTGTGGCCCAGTCGATGATTTGGGTGAGTTGCGGCCAATAGCGCACGTTCTCGAAGGGCATGTTTTCGAGTGGTGCTCCGGTAAGGATAAAACCGTCGAAGCATTGGTCGGCAAAGTCCTCGAAGTCGCGGTAGTAGCGCTCGACGTAGGCTTGAGGCGTGCATTTGTACTGCTGATTGGCTATCTTCATCGGTATGATTTCGACGTCGATGTCTTCAAAAGCAAGGCTGCGGCAGATGTCTTCCTCTGTGGTTTGCTTGATAGGCATGATGTTGAGGAAGAGTATCTTGAGCGCATTCTTGGGTGCTTGTCCTTGTGCTACGTTTGGTATGTGGTGGCAGGGTAGGTTTGTGTAGAGCATGTTTTAAATTTTGAATACTACCTATGAGTGTGAAGCGTGGAGCGTCCGTGACAGTGCAAGGTCTGTGCTTAGAGTTCGATTACCAAACGTCAGCTCGCTTTGACTTTGGGAGGTACAGCTTGTTTGATTTTTTGATGTTGAAGGCATCGTACCATGCATCGATATGGGGCAGTGCTCCGTTTACGCGCCATTTAGCCGACGTGTGAGGATCGACCTTGTTGAGCTGTCGCAGGCGCTCGGGGCGAATGTTTTGCGCCCAAATGAGTCCGTAGGAGAGGAAGAAACGCTGTTCGGGCGTGAATCCCTGGAGCTTGTCGAGCGGAGTTTTTGCCATTGCGTGCTGGAGCGCTCTGAAGGCAATCTTGAGTCCGCCGTGGTCGGCTGTGTTTTCGCCCAGAGTGAGTTTTCCGTTGACTTTAAGTCCGGGGAGGTCATCGAGTTGTGAGAAGTAGTCAACGAGCACTTGCTGGCGTGATGTGAAGTTCTGCTTGTCCTCTTCTGTCCACCAATTGCGGAGGTTACCGTTCTTGTCGAACTGTGCTCCCTGGTCGTCGAAGCCGTGGGTCATTTCGTGACCGATGACTACACCGATGGCGCCGTAGTTAGCAGCATCGTCGGCTGCGGCATTGAAGAAGGGTGGCTGAAGGATGCCTGCGGGGAAGCAGATTTCGTTGGTCGTAGGGTTGTAGTAGGCATTGATGGTTTGTGGCGTCATGAGCCATTCGTCGCGGTCCACCTTTTTGTTCACGCGTTCTTTGATGTCCTGCTGAAGGATGTATTGGGAAGCGAGGGCAAGGTTTTCGTAGTAGCTCAGAGCAGGGTCGATTTGCAAGTCGTCGTAGCTCTTCCATGTGTCGGGATAGCCCACCTTGACGCGGAAGGATGCTAACTTCTCGTACGCCTGCTGCTTAGTAGCTTCGCTCATCCATGACTGCTGGCC
>JAFOWI010000223.1 GCA_017425985.1 Bacteroidaceae bacterium
ACTGCCGCCTTTGCGCGAAAGAGGGAAGGACATATTGCTCCTCGCCAATCATTTCAGAAACATAGCAGAGGCTAAATACCAGTGTGGATGAAAGCCCTGACGGCTGCGGAGCAAACAAAGATGCTTACATACGCCTGGCCAGGAAACGTGCGCGAATTGCAGCACGCCATGGAGCGCTGTGTGGTGATGCAGACGGAGTTTGAATGTCCGGAGGAAACGGTCGTTGCAGAAACTGCTGGCGAAATGCCAACGCTCAATCTTGAAGAACTGGAGCGCCAGGCAGTGATGAAGGCGTTCGACATGGCAAATGGCAATCTGTCGCAAGCCGCCGTGATGCTTGGCATTACGCGCTATGCCCTCTATAGGAAAATCGGCAAAATCAAAAGTGTTCTCTAAAGCTACCGTCGTTTATGTTCTCCTTTATTCAAAATATTTTTTACAATCGCAGTTTGCGCAAGATGCGGCAGATTTTGGAGTCGTTGCAGGTGCAGGACTACAGTTTGCGCTTCAAGCTCGACGGATTGCGGGGCGAGGAACGGCGTGTGGCTGAGGAACTCAATAATATAATAGGACAGTTGCGCGAAGCCGAACATCAGCGCGCTCGCGATTCTCAGTTTTTCGAGGCGTTGCTCGCTACGGTGAATGCCATGCTGATTGCCGTAAACGAGGAGGGAAGTGTGCGCTGGATGAATCAGCCGGCAATCGTAGGGTTGTGCGGGTTCAAGATAAACGCGTTGGACGACCTTGCTGTGATTCATCCCGGTTTTCCGAAGCAGTTGCGCGAGGTGCGTACGTCGAAGTTGGTGAGTTTCACGATGGCTGACGGCGAGGAGCGCCAGTATGCCGCTACAAAGTCCAAGTTGTTTTGCCAGGGGATATGTTACGAACTATATAGTTTGCAGCGCGTAGAAACCATGGTGCAGCAAAGCGAGGTCGAGGCGCAACAGCGACTGGTGCGCGTGTTGAACCATGAAATCATGAATTCGCTCGCACCGATTATCTCCTTGTCGCAAACGTTGATTGACGACTATCCGGATTCGGAAGACGAGGCACCTCTGTTGTCCAACAAAGATGTGCAGCTGGCATTGTCCGCCATTCATCGGCGTGCGGCAGGGTTGTTGCAGTTCGTTGAAAATTACCGCAAGATTTCGGGCGTAGCGCCGCCTAAGTTGCAACCCGTTTGCTTGTCCGACCTGCTGACCAATATTCAGCAGTTGGTGTTGAACGGAGAGCAGGGCATGTTTGCGGCGAAAACCACGGAGCCTATTCCGGCTGTACCTAAGTTTACGTTGGAGATAGATTGTGCTGACATCACGATACAAATCGACCGTGCGCAGATTGAGCAAGTGCTGATAAACTTGCTCAAAAATGCCGTGGAGGCATCGGCAACGAATGTGCTGCTGCGTGCAACGCTGGTCGAAAACGAACGTTGGTTGCTACTCACGGTGAGCGACAACGGACATGGTTTTGCGCCGCAGGCTGTGGATAAACTGTTCGTGCCGTTCTATACCACGAAGCAAGGCGGACAAGGCATCGGACTGGCGCTATGTCATCAGATTGTGAACAACCATGCCGGTGTACTCAAGGCGCGTAGTCTGGCAGAAGGGGGTGCAACGTTTTCCATCAAGCTCCCGATTGTCTGAAATCTTTTGTTTGAATTAATCGGACGACCGCGCCAACTGAATTTTGAAGACGGGCGCCTAAGAAATACGTCGTTTTGAAGCAACTTCCCCATTCCGTAGGCTCGAAATGTCTATTTTTACCCCAATTTAGGCAAAAAAATGTTGCAAAACGTTCACTCTGGCCGTGAGTAAGGCATTTCACGCTTGCAAAACTTTCACTCAGGCCGTGAGTAAGCCATTTCACGCTTGCAAAACCTTCACTCTGGCCGTGAGTAAGGCATTTCACGCTTGCAAAACCTTCACTCTGGCTGTGAGTGAGCCATTTCACGCTTGCAAAACCTTCACTCTGGGTGTGAGTAAGGCATTTCACGCTTGCAAAACGTTTACTCTGGGCGTGAGTGAACATTTCGCACGTTTGCAAAAGTCTTACTCCGGGCGTGAGTGAAGGTTTCGCACGTTTGCAAAAGTCTTACTCTGGGCGTGAGTGAAGGTTTTGCACGTCTGCAAAAGTCTTACTCAGGGCGTGAGTGAACATTTCGCACGTCTGCAAAAGTCTTACTCAGGGCGTGAGTGAAGGTTTTGCACGCTTGCAAAAGTCTTACTCTGGGCGTGAGTGAAGGTTTTGCACGTCTGCAAAAGTCTTACTCTGGGCGTGAGTAAAGGTTTTTTATTCATCAACCCGATTAATCCCGGATGGCGTAGGGACTATTCTCCGTGTCAGCCCATCGTCCAATTTGCTTACTCACCGCCCTCAAAACATATCCGAAAACATTAGAGACCTATAGGTTAGGTAAAATGAAAATTGGAGCAAGGTCGCAGTATTTGCAACTTTGCTCCAATTATTATATATATGAGTAGTGAGGCAACGGGGCGGTCACTACTGCTTTGTTAGTGCTGGCTGACCCAAGGAGAGATTTTCTCAAGTTTTTTGAAATCGATGTTGGGAGCCTCTGTCATGTTGCCTGAACGTTCGAACATGGTGCCCGTAGTGAGATAGTCATCGAAGAAGCCACCCATTGAGAGGAAGAATCCGCCTTCGGCAGTGCCGCCTGTGTAGTCGAGGCGCATCTTGGTGCGGCCTGTTTCATCGCAAGTGAAGCGAGCACTCTTCAAGGGAATCCATCTGCCGTCAACGGTGCGTGCCCATTGGTTTTGGTAGTACGCCTTGCGGTTGATGTAGCCCATCACGGGGTTGAAGTTTTCGAGGAATGAGTGTGCGTTGGTGTACCAGGTGGAAGTCTGCGGACGACGCCATGAAGCTACGAGCACCCACTCGTTTTCGTGATTGTCGTAGAAGTAAGCGGTGTAAATAGTGGTGTTCTTATCGTCGGGGCGCACACCGATGAGGAAGCGGCAGCGTTCGCCAGCCTTCCAGTCGTAGTGCATGTAGCTCTGACCGCCCGAACCTTCGTTGCCAAACTCGCCAACATTTGTTCTGGGTCCTTTCTTCAGGAGCTGTACGCGCATGGATTCGGGAATTTCGGCAGGGTTGTCGGTAGAGTAGGGACTCCACACTGAGAAGAGGATGCGGCGAGGATGGGGGCTGTTGTTCTGCATGCCGAAGTAACCTTCGCCAAAGCCGCAAGCCATGTAGTAACTGCTGGGAATGTCGCCCTCTGCGGGAACTACGACTTCGTTGTAGAACCACTCAATCTTTTCGCCCTTGGGGAAGGGATAGCCCAAGTGTACGGAAGGACCGCGACGTCCGAAGTGCGTGCTGAACTGTTCGTTCACACAAACTACGGGACCAATTTCGCCACTAACGAGCAGTGCTGAAACGCTACCAAACTTGTCGCCCTTGAGCAACTTCTTGCCGCGAATATCCACCTTGACATACTGCGCCTTCGCAACCTTGAAAGTGCCCACCTTGACGTTCGTAAGTTCGTCGCTGTTGAGCTTTACGGTCTTCTTTTTGCCCAAGAGGGAAACTTCGATTTGCGAATGTCCTTTGGCCTTAAGCGTGAGGTCAAATTTGCCAGCCTTTTCAGTTTTGAAGTAAAAACTGATGACGTCTTCCGTGTTGTTCCAATTGCGGATGGCAGAGCGACCTTCGTCAATGTGTGCTTTGCCTTCAGTGACATAGGCATTGCCAGCCAGCGTCACTACGGTTTCACTCTGTGCCACAACGGGGAGCGCAAGGAGCGAACTCAGGGCGAGTGAAAGAAAACTTAATAATTTCTTTTTCATAATTGTTGAGGTTATGAGGTTATGAGGTTTTAGAGTACAGAGAACAGAGTACAGAGTACAGCTGCCATGCGGAATGAAAACCAGCGTACAAGCAAGCGTTCGAGTCAAACCATCTCGTCTACTTGTACCTAATAACTTGTCTACTATTTTAAAGCTATACAGCGTACAAGCAAGCGTTCGAGTCAAACCATTTTGTTGACTCGTACTCTGAAACATGTTTTTCTTTAGAGCAAACTCCAAGCAACAGTGAGACCTGCCATCACGATGCTTACCATGCTCATCAATTTAATCAAGATGTTGAGCGAAGGACCAGATGTATCCTTGAAGGGGTCGCCCACGGTGTCGCCCACGATGGTTGCCTTGTGAGTGTCGCTACCCTTGCCGCCAAAGTTGCCTTCTTCGACAAACTTCTTGGCATTGTCCCACGCACCACCGGCATTAGCCATAAATACAGCGAGCACAAAGCCCGAACTGAGGCTACCGATCAGCAAACCGAGTACGCCCGATACACCGAAGATGACACCTGTCAGGATGGGCACTGCGATGGCAATGAGTGAGGGAACAACCATTTCCTTCTGTGCTGCGCGTGTAGAAATCATTACGCAACGTTCGTAGTCGGGTTCTGCCTGACCGGTAAGGATTCCCTTGATTTCGCGGAATTGACGGCGTACTTCTTCCACCATCTTAGCAGCTGCGCGACCAACGGCGTTCATTGTCAAACCGCAGAAGAGGAACGACATCATTGCGCCGATGAACATACCTGCCAATACCTTGGGGTTCATGAGTGTCACGTTGTAGTATTGCATGAAGTCGGCAAACGAAGCCTGCGCCAATGCCACTTCGCGACCATCGATGTTGAGCGTAGTAGTGCCGATGCGTTCGAGTCCGATGCGCACTTCTTCGATGTACGAAGCGAGGAGCGCCAAACCTGTCAATGCTGCTGAACCGATGGCAAAGCCTTTACCTGTCGCAGCTGTTGTGTTGCCAAGCGAGTCGAGTGCGTCTGTGCGCTTGCGTACTTCAGCACCGAGGCTGCTCATTTCGGCATTACCGCCTGCGTTGTCAGCGATAGGTCCGTAAGCGTCGGTTGCAAGCGTGATGCCCAATGTTGAGAGCATACCTACAGCGGCTGTGCCGATACCGTAGAGTCCCATTGAGATGTTGCTCATGTCGCCACCTGTTGCAAGGAGGTAGGATGCGATGATACCCACTACAACCGCTACAACGGGAACGCATGTTGAGAGCATACCCACACCGATACCTGAGATAATCACTGTAGCCGAACCGGTCTGTCCACTTTCAGAGATGCGCTGCGTGGGTTTGTACGACTGTGATGTGTAGTATTCTGTAGCCTGACCGATAGTAATGCCCACTGCAAGACCTACTGCTACCGTGCAACCCATCTGCCACCAGTTTTCAAGTCCGAGCATGTAGAGAATGCCAAACGATGCGATGACGATGAGCGCAGAACTCAAATTCGTACCAACGGCGAGCGAGCGGAGCAAGTCCTTCATCGTAGCGTTTTCGTGTGTGCGCACTGCAAAGATGCCCACCAACGAAAGCACGATGCCCACTGCTGCAATGAGCATAGGCGCAATCACTGCCTTGTATTGCATGATGACGTCGCCCGACATCATGTAGGCTGCCGCACCGAGCGCAGCAGTTGCGAGGATAGAGCCACAGTAACTTTCGTAAAGGTCAGCACCCATACCGAAGGTGAGCATCGTTGTCGTGATGATGCAGAGTTTCGCTGTCGGAT
>JAFOWI010000224.1 GCA_017425985.1 Bacteroidaceae bacterium
GAAAAATGTTCAATTTTGCTGTTTGGTGTTCGCAGTAGTCTTAAATATTATCTGGTTCGTCAGAGCTGTGAAGGATGGCGCGCAGCTTTTCGTTATCGTGCGACTGTGTTTGTTTTTCCTTCAGTTTCTGGAGTTGGCGTGCGATAGAGTCGCAGCAAAGGTCGATGGCTTCTTCAAAGCTGTCGGCAATTTTGCTTGTGTGCACTTCGGTGCCGGCTATGTGGATGTTGAGGTTTGCCTCTTTGTTCATCGCCGTTTCGGGCTTGATGACTTTGAGGATAACGTCCACGTTGGCGACGTCGTTTGCCTTACCTAACTTAGAGACTTTTTTCTCAATGTACTCGTGTAACTTTTCTGTTACAGTGAAGTGGATGGATTGAACTCTAATTTCCATAGTAATCCTCCTTTGTTATATAGGTTAGTATTATGCCCTTGGGTGGGCTTTGTCGTATTCTTTTTTCAGTTCTACGAACGTGGTGTGGGTATAGATTTCGGTCGTAGCGATGCTTTCGTGTCCGAGCAGTTGCTTGACCGATTCGAGGTTTGCTCCGTTGTTGAGGAGTGTGGTCGCGTAGGTGTGGCGTAGCACGTGGGGGGTGCGCTTGGCTTGCGTCGTGACCATCGATAGGTAGTGCTTCACGATTTCTCTTACCTCCGAGGGTAGCATGGGGTTGCCGTTCGTGCGGCTGAATACGTGTTCGCTCTCAGCTACGCCGGCGCTTTGCTTGAGTTGCAGGAAGCGTTCGAAGGCTTCTCTGAGCTCTGCTCCGAAGGGGATGATGCGATGCTTGTTGCGCTTGCCGAGCACTTTGAGCTCTGCGTTGCGCAGGTCGATGTCGTTGCGCTTGATGCCGATGAGCTCGGACAGACGCACGCCTGTGCTGTAGAATGTGAGCAATATCAAGTAGTTGCGCTGCGATTCATAGTCGTCGGCAAACTCGATGTTGTCGAGCAAGTGGTCGATTTCCTTTTCTTTCAGGAAGGTTGGCAACTTGCGTTTGGTCTTGGGGTTGACAACCCCTCGTGTGGGGTCTTTGCTGATTTGGTTGGTGAGCAGCAGGTACTTGTAGAAGGTGCGTACGGCGCTCATCTTTTTGCGTATGGTCAGTGGGGATATGTTTTTGTCCGCCACTGCTACAATCCAGTTGCGCAGGACGTCCTTGTCGAGCGTTTGCCAGTCGAGTTTTTCCTCAGTGCGTCGGATGAATCGCCAAAGTTCGATGAGTGTGGAGTGGTAAATGCTTGCTGTGGTTTTGGAGTAGCCTTTGTCAGCGAGCAGATAGTTGATGAATTGGTCGACCGACTTCATGCGATGTCTGATTGTTATAAGGCAAAGTTAAAGAAGTTTTTGGATTCTGACAAATTTTGGCAAAAAAAGTTGGCAGAACTCTTCTTTTTCGACCAAAAAAAGAGCCATCCGAGGTTTCGGACGACTCTTTATCTTTGATGTGCACGGAGAATTAGTTTTCTTCGTTGCGCTTGAGTTGCTGAACGTAAACAGCGTGTTCCATAGCGAGACGCTTGAGAACTGAGGGCTTGTCGAACTGCTGACGAGCGCGGAGTTCGCGAACTACGCCGGTCTTTTCGAATTTACGCTTAAACTTCTTGAGGGCTTTTTCAATGTTTTCGCCTTCCTTAACAGGTACTACAATCATTGTGTTAAATTATTTATTTGTTGATTATTAATGCAACTATAAGCACGCGACGTAAATGTTCATTCGCTTGCGGAGTGCAAAATTACGCATATTTTTTAATTTGGCAAATTTTGCAACTGCTTTTTTCGTCCCTATGTGTAAATGAGCAGTTCAGCTGAACTGTGACTCGGTTGGGACTTGATTGTATGAACGGCCCTCCTTTCTGCTTGGTTTTAGGTTGTGGCTGTGCCACAGGTTTAAGATTATTGTTGTGCTTATAGCGTGTGTTTCTTACAGGATGATGCGGCGCGCTCCCATGTAGCGCGAGCTGTAATATTTTTCGGTCGATTTGTCCACCTTGATGCCTTGGCGGCTGGCGTGGACAAAGGTGAAGCGCCCTGTTTCATTGTCAACATCGACAACAATGCCCACGTGGCCCACGCGGTTGGGGGCATTCTCTCCTCCGAAGAACACGAGGTCGCCTGGTTTGAGGTCCTTGCTGTGTGCGATGCGCAGGCCTTCGGCGTACTGCGAGTGCGACGTTCGGGTGAGGTTGATGTCTTGTTCGTTGAACACGTATCTCGTGAAGCCCGAGCAATCAAAGCCTTTCGGGCTGCTGTTTCCGTAGGAGTACTTCACACCGAGGTATTTCAGCGCCGTGTTGATGATGTTGTCGGCTTTTGCGATGCGCTCCACTTCGGAAATCTTTGCGTCGGCTTCCGCTACTTCTACGGGGTCATACTCTGCCTCGATGGCAACAAACATATTGCCATCTTTGGCTGCCGGCAGCACAAAGAGTATTGCCATGATAGCGGTGAGTATGTAGCGGGCGTAGCGCATGAACGATGATTTTTTATAAGTGGCTGCAAAATTACGAATTTATTTTGAAAATGCCAAATAATGAGCGTGTTGGCTCTTTTGAAGTGCGCGATTTGTAGCGTTTTAGTGGCATTTTGCTTTGTAGGGATGCTATTTTGTAGCGTGTGTCGGATATAAAAAAAGGAGGACCGCGGTCCTCCTATATATATAATGAGTGGTTATTTTATGATGTTGTGGCGGTGGGCCATCTTTCGTATCTGCTCGACGATGTAGGCTTTGAATTCGTCGTTCTCAAGGATGTGGATGTCTTCGTAAAGTCCGAGTACAAAGCGTCCGATGCCCTTGAAACTGCATACTTCGACGTCCAGTCGATAGTGTTCGTTACCCAAGGGGCTGATATGTTTTTCGGCTTCGGGATATTCTTCGAGCAACACGTTCTTGGCAAGGGCGCCCATGTGGAGTGCTACGTGCATGGTTTGCTCGCCCGTGAAGTGGAAGATGTCGGTGAGGGGCGAGGTGTGGCGATCTTTGTAGCTCCAGCAAAGGTCAATGATTTCCACGCTCTCGGCGCGTGCTATCTTGAAAGTTTTGTTGCTCATGGTGGCAACTTCGAAGCAGCGCACTTCGGTGTTGTTGGCAAGGAAGAGGAAAGGTTCGACCATGCGGTCGCTCACTTTGCCGCTGCTTGGCGAGCAGTAGTTGTGGAGGCACACCATTTGCTCCGTCTGCACAGCTTCGTAGAGTTTGGCAAGATTTGCTGCGGTGTGGGTGTCGATGCTGTGGGGCGCCAATACTCGTTTGTGGTAGAGCGACGACAGCTTGTTGTGTAAGTGGCGCACTTCGGGCGAGCGGTCGGTTACGGAGTTGAGCACGTTGAGGATGGTGATGGCTTCGTCGTTGCTGAAGCGGATGCCCTGAAGGAGTTCGTTGAGGTAGGGCGATTGTGGGTTGATGCTGTATTTTGTTCCTTCCTTGATGATTTCCAGGTCGATGTCGCGCAATTCCTCAAGGTTGCGATACACTTTGCGCGCACTGATGTCCAGTTTTCTTGCTAAGTCCTCAACGCTGAGAGGTCCTTTGTTGACGAGCAGACAGAGCATTTTGAGTTGTTGCTGGATGAGGTTGAGTGACATGGGTTTGTTGTTTGATGAAGATAGAGTGTTGGTAAGGGTGTTGAACTTTGGGGAGGGGGCTTGCTTATTGTAGTACGACTTCGCCATCGACGATGCTGATGCGATTGTCGGCCGATAGCTGTTGCCAAGCCTGGCGCTTCATTTCGGAAGTGGCGCGTGGTGCTATCTTTGCAAAGTCCGAGGTGGGGTGAGGGCGCTTGTCGGCGAGAATGTTGAGTATTTCCTCCACAACGTGTTCGACGCTGATGGGAGTTTGTTTGCGGCTGAGGCACACGTCGCAACCTCCGCAGTCGGCAGCGCTTTCTTCGCCAAAATAAGCAAGCAGTGTGTGGCTGCGACATTTGTTCTCGTCGGTGGCATAGTTTATCATGGCGTTGACCTGGCGTTCGTATTGCTCGCGGCGTTCTTTGTAGGCTGATGGTGGAAAGTGGAGGTAGCAACCATCTTCGCGGCGCTGACAATAGGTGATGTAGGCTGTGTTTTTTTTCGGGATGTAATTGAGTACGCGCTGAAATGTGAGCTGTCGTAGCGCCTCATATACTTCTTTCGGAGTCAGTCCGCACTCTTTTCCGATGCGGTCTTCCTCGATGTTTGTGTAGTCGGCGAAGACGCCACAATAGATGCGCAATACGGCAGTGAGCACGCGGTCGAGGTGAAGTCCGGAGAGGTGCTGCTGATAGAGTTCGTCGCGCGTCATGATGAAGATAAGGCGCGAGATGCCTTCGTCGGGCTCGCGGTATTCTATGTAGCCGGCATAGTTGAGCAGGCGGAGTGCGCTCTCGGCTTGCACGGGGAAGTGGCGAAAGTTGATGCAGAACTTGTCGAGGTTGAATTCGCGGGTGGTGTGTTCGCCGTCGCCAACGGCTATTTGGAAGTAGCTGCCCAGATGGTCATAGACCTTGCGCACATAGTCGAGGGGTGGATAAGTTTCGGGTATGCGGCGGAGCATACGTTGCGTGTCGCCGCCGTCGTTGAGCAACACGGCAAAGGCTCTTCGGCCATCGCGGCCTGCACGTCCGGCTTCCTGAAAATAGGCTTCAATGGAGTCGGGGAAATCCATGTGGATTACTACGCGTACGTCGGCTTTGTCGATGCCCATGCCGAAGGCGTTTGTTGCTACCATCACGCGCGTCTCTCCTTCTTGCCACGACTCCTGTCGTACGTCTTTGTCGAGGTTCGAAAGGCCGGCGTGGTAATTGAGCGCACTGATTCCTTCGGCGTTGAGCAGGGCGGCAATTTCTTGCGTGCCTTGCCTGCTGCGTGTGTAAACAATGGCTGAACCTTCAACGCGGCGTAGGATGTGGAGTAGCTCGTTTTCCTTGTTGTCGGTGTGGCGTACGATGTATTGCAGGTTTTTTCTTTCAAAACTCATCCTGAACACATGGCCGTTAGTGAACGACAGGCGAGCCTGTATGTCCTCGACTACACGCGGAGTGGCTGTAGCTGTGAGCGCCAGTACGGGGGCGTTGGGCTGTAGCTTGCGGATGTCTGCGATTTTCAGGTACGAAGGGCGGAAGTCGTAGCCCCATTGCGAAATGCAGTGGGCTTCGTCAACGGTGATGAAGCACACATTCATGCGGCTGAACTTCTGCAGAAAAATTTCTGATGACAAGCGTTCGGGTGATACGTAGAGAAACTTTACGGCACCAAAGACGGAGTTATCGAGAATGCGGTCTATTTCGTGGCGCGGAAGTCCGGTGTAGATGGCTTCGGCTGAAATGTTGCGTTGCTTGAGGTGTGCCACCTGGTCCTTCATCAAAGCGATGAGGGGCGTGACGACAATGCAAATGCCCTCCATGCTCAGTGCCGGCACCTGAAACGTGATGCTCTTTCCGCCGCCTGTGGGCATGAGGCCAAGCGTGTCGTGACCGGGGGCAATGCTACTTACAATCTCGGCTTGAATGCCGCGAAAGTCAGGGTAGC
>JAFOWI010000225.1 GCA_017425985.1 Bacteroidaceae bacterium
GATTAAAAATAATTCTTGATACAGGAATAAAAGCTATTATTCAAACTGGTGGTTCAAATACAGATTCCGAATTTATTAATTTCTGTGATGAATTGAAAAAATAATGTAACTTTGCCGAGAATAAATAAATTAATTATGCACAAAATAGTTTGTGCAAACAAAAAGCTTTTTTAAAATGGCAAATTCTAAAGAACTTATGAATCGCGTAGCCGACAATATCAGAGTGTTGGCCGTATCAATGGTAGAAAAAGCAAAGTCAGGTCACCCCGGTGGTGCTATGGGCGGTGCAGATTTTATCAACGTTCTTTATTCTGAATTCTTAACTTTCGACCCCGCATGTCCAACATGGGAATGCCGTGACCGCTTTTTCCTTGATCCCGGACATATGTCGCCAATGCTTTATTCACAATTAGCACTCATTGGTAATTTCACAATTGACGAACTCAAGGAATTTCGTCAATGGGGTTCGCCCACACCCGGTCACCCTGAAAAGAACTTCAGCAGAGGTATTGAGAACACAAGCGGTCCTCTCGGACAAGGCCATACCTATGCTGTAGGTGCAGCCATCGCAGCAAAAGCACTTTATGCCCGCACTGGCAATCCCGGCTTCAAGAAGGAAAAAATCTACGCATATATCTCCGACGGCGGTGTTCAAGAAGAAATCAGCCAGGGCGCTGGCCGAATTGCAGGCCATCTAGGTCTTGACAATTTGATTATGTTCTTTGATGCTAACGCTATTCAGCTTTCGACTCCAACAGCAGATGTTATCTCTGAAGACACCGGAGCTAAATATAAAGCATGGAATTGGAATGTCATCGAAATCGATGGTAACGACGTAGATCAAATTCGCGAAGCTTTGCGCGCTGCTAATCAGGAAACAGAGCGCCCCACCCTCATCATCGGACATTGCGTTATGGGTAAGGGTGCACGTAAGGGCGACGGTTCGTCATACGAAGCAAACTGCGCTACACACGGTGCTCCCCTCGGTGGCGATGCTTACATCAACACAATCAAGAATTTGGGCGCAGACCCCGAAAATCCTTTTGTAATCTGGCCCGAATCAGCAGAACTTTATGCAAAGCGCAAAGAAGAGCTTACTAAGATTGTAGCTGAACGTCGTGCAGAAGAAAATGCTTGGGCTGCAAACAATGCAGAAAAGGCTCAACTCTTGAAGGATTGGTTTGACAACAAACTTCCCGAACTTCCTTGGGATGAAATACAGCAGGCCCCCAACGCTCCTACGCGCAACGCATCAGCTGCATGTTTGACAATGCTTTCAAAGCATGTTAAGAACATGATTGTTTCAAGTGCTGACTTGTGCAATTCTGATAAGACAGACGGCTTCCTTAAGCACACAACAGTCATTACAAAGGACAACTTTGCTGGCGGATTTTTCCAGGCTGGCGTGTCTGAATTGACTATGGCTTGCGTATGTATTGGTATGTCACTCCACGGTGGTATCCTCACAGCAATGGGTACATTCTTTGTATTCTCTGACTACATGAAGCCCGCTATTCGCATGGCTGCTCTGATGGAATTGCCCGTTAAGTTTGTTTGGTCTCACGACGCATTCCGAGTAGGCGAAGATGGCCCCACTCACGAACCCGTTGAGCAGGAAGCTCAAATTCGCTTGATGGAAAAGCTCCGCAACCATAGCGGTCGCGATTCAGTTCGCGTATTCCGTCCATGCGATGGACACGCAACAACACAGTGTTGGCGCTTGGCGATGAACAACATGAATACTCCTACCGCATTGATTTTTAGTCGCCAAAACGTGAACGACCTTCCTGCCACAACGGACTATACTCAGGTTGAAAAGGGTGCTTATGAAGTTATTGCAGCCGAAAACCCCGATGTAATCCTCATTGGTAGCGGTTCGGAAGTTTCAACCTTGGCTGACGCTGCAGCCTTACTCAAGGCCGACAATGTTTCAGCACGCGTAATTAGCTGTCCCAGTGAAGGTCTTTTCCGTCGCCAAAGCAAGGAGTATCAGGAGTCAATTCTACCTAAGGGCGCAAAGATTTTTGCATTGACAGCTGGTCTTCCTGTTACTTTCGAAGGATTAGTTGGTAGCAATGGTAAAGTCTATGGACTTGAAAGCTTTGGTTTCTCAGCTCCATTTAAAGTTTTGGACGAAAAACTCGGCTACACAGCAACTAACATCCGCAAAGAAATTTTAGATTTTCTTGCTGAATAATTAATCAGTAACATTTTAATATAACAATGAAGATAGGATTGGCAAGCGACCACGCTGGTTACGAACTCAAGCAGTATGTAAAAAGTTATCTTGAAGCAAAAGGAATAACTTATTACGACTATGGCACCGACTCTGAAGCATCATGCGATTATCCTGATTACGCACACGCTCTCGCAAATGGAATGAAAAATGGCGAAGTAAATATCGGGATCGCTATTTGTGGAAGTGGCGAAGGAATTTCTATGGCACTGAACAAACATCAACACATTCGTGCTGCCCTCGTTTGGATGCCTGAAATTGCTCAAATGACAAGACGCCATAATGATGCTAACGTTTTGGTAATGCCAGGCAGATACATTAGTAAAGAAGATGCTTCAGCCGTATTGGATGAATTTCTGAATACTGACTTTGAAGGTGGACGCCACTTAATGCGCATCAATAAAATTCCAGTTAACCAATAATTGATAGTCCATTAAGACAAAATCAGCCTACTTCGTTGAGAATAAGAAAATAGTCTGAAAAAAATTTCTTCTAATCAAGTAAAAAGTATAATTTTGCTGTCGCTAAAAAAATAGCATTCAATAGACTTTTCATAAACTACAAAAATTAGAGAACAATGACTAAAGCTGACATCGTAGCAGACATCCAGCAACGCACTGGTATCGACAAAGCTACAATTCTCACAACAGTTGAGGCATTTATGAGCAGTGTTAAGGATTCACTTGCTAATGAGGAAAATGTGTACCTTCGTGGTTTCGGAAGTTTCATTTTGAAAAAGCGCGCACAGAAAACTGCACGTAATATTTCAAAAAATGTTACGATGATTATTCCCGAGCACAACATCCCCGCCTTCAAAC
>JAFOWI010000226.1 GCA_017425985.1 Bacteroidaceae bacterium
CCGATGTTGTTTTTTCGAAGTCCGATGTTGTGAAAAATTTGATCGATTCCGGTGCGAAAACCTCCGATTTTGGTGTCATTTAGTTAATAATTGTTAAAACTTTGCATTTTCTGATATTTATCAATTTTGTCAAAATCTGTCAAAATTTCGCGATTTTAACATTTGCGTGAATATTCGGAATATATTCACTTTATACAGCATGCAGAAAATCGAAAAAAAGTCCCTTGACAGGCGCTTCGGACTACCTAAAATTTTCAAAAAAATTGATTCAAAATACAGTCACTTGTGTTAAGAAATGTTTCTTTTCATTTTTTTTAGTAATTGCTTGCATATTTCCTATTTTTTTTTTTTTTTCTGAATTTTTTTGTATATTTTTGCAAAGATTAGGTGAAAAACTCTGCACTAATTCGCTATGATTTAGGGGTTTAGTAGCATCCTTCCTCGCAGTAATCGAAAAGACGAACACAAACTTTAATATTTATCTTATGAGAATTAAGTCTTTATTTGTCGGTTTGGCAATACCGGCACTTGGGTTTGCTCAGAACTACGACTTGCCCAACCCCGACAATGCGCCTGCGCCTTGTCATCCCGTTCCCAGCGAACGCCAAATTTTGTGGAACGAAACAGAGTTTTATGCTTTCTTCCACTACGGTATGAACACCTTTACCGGCCTCGAATGGGGTTTTGGTAATGAGCCCGAGTCGAAGTACGCTCCCTTGTCTAAGCCCAATCCCGAACAATGGGTGAAGGCCGTTAAGGCAGCCGGTATGAACGGCGGTATCGCTGTTGTGAAGCACCACGACGGTTTCTGCCTCTGGCCTACAGCTACGACAACCCACAGCATCGCTAAGGCCGGCAACGAAAACGGTCGTTCGGCAAACATTCCTCAGCTCTTTGCCGAAGCCAGCAAGAAGCACGACATGAAGTACGGTTTCTACATCTCTCCCTGGGATCGCAACTCTGCTCACTATGGTAAGGACACTTACGTTACGGAGGTTTTCCTCAAGCAGTGTGAAGAATTGGCTGAGTACGGTTCTGACCAGTTCGAAATGTGGTTCGACGGCGCTCGCGGTGGCGATGGCTACTACGGCGGCGAAGGTGGCAACCGTGACATTGACCCCGAAATCTACTACGACGTGCCCAACCTCCGCGCACGTGTTCATCGCATTGCTCCCAACTGTGTGATGTGGGGCGTAGGCGGCGAAGCTCGCTGGATTGGCAACGAATCCGGTTATGCCGGCGAATCAAACTGGGCAATGACCGACTATCTGTCTGAATCCGTAGTTCGCGAAGAAGGCGACATCAACGGTTGGTTCTGGAATCCCGGCGAAAGCGATGCCAAGGCTACTAATAATGGATGGTTCTGGCACCGTGGCGAAACGATGAAGAGCGCAGAGCGCCTCTTCCAGATGTATCTCGAAACCGTAGGCCGCAACGCTACGCTCATCCTCAATTGTCCGCCCGATGAATATGGCGTACTCCCTGCTAATACGGTCAACGAATTGAAGAAACTTGGCAAGATGCTCCACGAACGCCTTGCAGTTCCCGTTTACGGGCTCAACGAAACAACAGCAGCTACCGACCTTGCTAAGACAGCAACCGTAGAAGTGAGCGAAACGCGCACCGGAGGCAACTACGAAGCAGCGAACCTCACTGATGGCAACAAGGATTCATACTGGGCAACAAACGACGGCAGCCTCGGAGCAACCATCACGCTCACTTGGGATACACCCCAGGTAATCCGCTACCTCGTGATGCAGGAACCCATCAAGCTTGGACAGCGCATCAAGGACTTCAAGATTGAATATACTGAAGACGGTGCTACATGGACAGAACTTTGCCCCAACATGCAAACAGCAACCGTGGGCTACAAGCGCATCGTTCCCCTCAATGGCAAAACTTCAGACAGCTACGGCAATGGTTATAACGCAAAGCAGTTGCGCATCACCATCCTCGACAGCCGTGCATGTCCCTTGCTCTCAAACTTGAATGTGTATTAATTTAGTAGATAAGTGGACGAGTAAACAAGTAGTCGAGAAAGTTTCAGAGATAAACGCTATTCGCTAAGCAATAGGCATGAGCATCTTTCTTGCCTGCTTGTACCTATAAACTTGTCTCCTATAAAATAAGTTTCCTTATGAAAAAGAATATCATATTTTCTGCGGCGTTGATGTTGTTCGGACTCAGCGCGCAGGCACAGACCACTATAACCTTCGATAGCGAAGATTATAAGGCCATCAGCGTTTACGATTCATGGGCCGATAGTCCATTCCGCGCTGAAAATCCTACTATTGATTTTGACGCAGCCGTAGTTGAAAACCCCGACACAGCTACGGACGCCGTTTTAGGCCAGGCTCCCAATGGCACGGACAAGGTGGTGAAGTTGCGTCGCAGTCGCTATGGTAGCAATACGTTTGGCGTGCGCATTGACTTGAAGGAGCCCATCCGCATGACTAAGCAGTTGCAGTACATTCACATCATGACTTACCTCAAGGACAAACCTGCCAACAGCCGCATGATGGTCATTGGTCTTGGTAAGCGCCTCGAAGAAAGTTGGAACTGGCAGACTGGCGAAGACGAACAGTTCTGGGCTGTGACCAACACAAATGTAGTTCCCAAGGCCGGTTGGCAGGATGTAGTCGTAAGCTTTAAGGGCTTCTCATATGCTAAGGAAGAGAAAGCCAACAGCGGTATCGACATCTATTCATTGGTAATCGTTCCCGATGTACGCTCACCCCATGCCGACACACAGGACTGGTATGCTTACTTCGACGAAATCGTTATCGATAACAATCCCGACAAGCGTTTCTCTACAGATAAGTATGCCCTCACTTTTGACAAGGACGTGAACGCAACGCGAAGCGACCGCAGTCTGAACAGCGTAGGTCTTACAGCTGCCGGTGCGAACAACGTGTCACCCGGTTTGAAGGGTAAGGTTTATACCAACAACACTACTTTGGGTGTGTTCTCAGCAAAGGCTGGCGAAGAAGTTCAGCCTACATTCAACTATACAGGTGCTTGGATGAGCGGTTACGTTTACGTTGACTGGAACAACGATGGTAAGTTTGAGTTCGCTGTTAATGACGACGGTACGCCCGCTGAAGGCAGCGAAATCGTAAGTTACAGCGCCGCTCAGGTTAATGGCGTGTGGCGTAAGAGCGATGGTTCTCAAGCTTCCGACGGTAACACAATCGGAAAGCCCATGCCTAAGTTTACTATCCCGGCCGGTACACCCGCAGGCCTTTATCGCATGCGCTACAAGGTGGATTGGGACAACATCAACCCCGCCGGTGGAAATACAATCATTAGCGACGGTGGCGGATACATCGACGTGATGCTCGACGTTCATGGCGACCAGCTTACAGTCAATGCTTCGCAGCTCAATGGCGACATCGTCGTGGCAGCTGACGACGCTCCCTTGCAGGCTTACGTGAGCAACTATGGTACAGCTTTGAAGGTGAAGGACGTTCCTGCTCCCGGCTTCGTACAATATGGTTTCGCGTTGAAGTATGGTTACAATGTCAATGCTGCTGAACAACTCGACGATAATGGTAACCCCAACTGGATTGAAGTACTTGTTCCTTATTCAGACATCGCAGCCGATGGTACTTACACAATCCCCGCAGAATACATGCGCGGAAGCCAGGTGAACATCAAGGGCGACATGCAGCAGGAACAGCTTTACACCGTTAAGGTGGTAGGCGCAGAGGGCGAAGGTGGTGTAATTTATGCTAACATCGAAACCTTGGATGGCGGCATAGTTCGCGCTACGCAATTCTTCACAGCAGAACAGGTTGCTCCTATTACGCTTGACGGTCGCACAGCTACTATCAGCATTGACGGCCGCACAATCGTAGTGACTTATTCGGCAGGCCCTTCTCCTTGCAAGCAGATAGCTTCGCTTTCAGAATTGAAGAACTACAAGCTCTATCAGATTGCAGCCAAGAGTGGCGAAGGCTACTGGGCTTTTAACAGCAGCATTACTGAGGAGTATGTGAGTCTGCGCGGAGTAACAAATTATTCGTACAACAATCTGCCCGGCAATAGTGCAGTAGCGAGTACTTACCAGGAAGAAGTTGACCCCTACGATACAAGCGTAGTTTGGCAGATTTTCCAGGAAGATGGCAAGTACTATCTTTACCAGCCCGAAAGACAAGCTTACGTGACACGTAGCGGCCGCGACTATAAGTTTACAGAAACAAAGACAGCTCTTGACAACATTCGTGTTAATACGGGTGGCGATTATGAGGGCACCTTTGGTATTCACGCCGGTGGTGGCTATAGCGATGGCTCAACCAATTTCGCTTGTATCGTGACCAACGAAGCAACTTATGCAGTGCGCAACTGGACTTGGAGCGACCACGGTTCTGTGTTGTGGATCATTGAAAATCCCAATGTCTATACGCTTGAGTATGCCGTAGAGGTACTTGGCAATGAAGAGGGCGCACTTTCATTCGAAGGCGTTGACTATGCAAATGGCGATACCTTTGTTTCTACGCAGTTCCTTACAGCTGCCGATGTTGCAGTTAAGGCTATTGAACACTTTACTGCTGAGGTAACAGTAGATAAGGAAGCCGGAAAGGTGATTGTTACGTACGAAGGTGATGACACTACAGGTGTGGCTGCACTGCCAACGTCGGATGCTAAAAAATCGCCTGCGATTTACGACCTCTCTGGCCGACGCGTGTTGAAGGCTTCAAAGGGAGTGTACGTTGTGAACGGTAAGAAAGTAGTTTTCTAAGCCGAATTACTCAATAATATAAAAGAGTCCTGGCGCATGCCGGGGCTCTTTTGTTTTCGGGTCGTTGAAGGAGTTGCGGTATAGGGTAGGGGGTCTTTGTAGGGCAAGGAAGCTTTGACTTGTTGAATAATATTCACTTTGGAATTAAGTGTGCGTGGTTCGATAGTTTCTTTCAAAATCAAAAGTTTTTTTGTCAATGTTAAAAAAAGTTGCTGTATATTTCCTTTGTTTCATTAAAAATTGCGATATTTGCGAATAAATATGGAAAATATATAGGGAAGTATAGTTTTATGCCGCCCTGTTTAATGCGAAATTAAGTTTATGGAATTTTCAGCAAAACAGATTGCAGAGTACCTTCAGGGTACAGTTGATGGTAATCCCGAAGCAGCCGTAAAGTCTTTTGCTAAGATTGAGGAAGGCGTAGAGGGAGCTATCTCTTTTCTTGCCAATCCTAAATATGCTCATTATTTATATGAGACAAAGTCGAGTGTAGTGCTCGTCAATCAAGATTTCACTCCCGAAGTCGGAAAAACATATACGGCAACTCTTGTTCGTGTGCCCAATGCTTACGAGGCTATTGCAAAGTTGCTCTCACTCTACGAACAGTTCAAGGGTAAGCGCACGGGAGTGCATGCTCTGGCATTCGTTGCTGATACTGCCAAGATTGGCGAAAACTGTTACATCGGCCCCTTCGCTTATGTTGGCGAACACGCTGAGATTGGCGATGGCACGCAGCTTTATCCTCACGCTGTAGTTGAGGAACGTGCTAAGGTAGGCGCAGATTGTATTCTTTACCCCAACGTGAGTGTATATCATGACTGCATCGTTGGTAATCGAGTGATACTTCATTCGGGTTGCGTGATAGGAGCTGATGGCTTTGGCTTTGCTCCTTCGCCCAATGGTTACGAAAAAATCCCTCAAATCGGTATCGTTACGATTGAGGACGACGTTGAAATCGGCGCAAACGCTTGTGTTGACCGCTCAACGATGGGTAGCACTTATATCCGTCGCGGTGTGAAGCTCGACAATATGGTGCAGATTGCCCACAACGTAGAAGTTGGTAGCCATACCGTGATGTCGGCTCAGGTAGGTGTAGCCGGTAGCGCTAAGATTGGCGAATGGTGTATGTTTGGTGGTCAAGTGGGCATTGCAGGCCATATCACTGTTGCAGACCGAACAATGTCGGGCGCGCAAGCCGGTATTGCCGGTAGCGTAAAGAAGCCTGCGACGACGATACAAGGTTCGCCCGCGATTAATGCGAAGGACTTTATGCGTTCGAGCGTAGTCTTTAAGCGTTTGCCTGAGATGTACACAGAACTTAGCGATTTGAAAAAGCAGGTTGAGGAACTTAAGGCGCAACTTGCTAAGTGATGATTAGCGAAAACACTGCATTCTATCCCTAAAAATCTTGCAGGTAGTCGCGTCTATTTCTTCACACGTACATATTACGACAGTTAAAATACTAATTGCTCGCACCATTGCGTAGCAAATCATAGACTTTATGTCAAAACAGAAAACCCTTAAAGAGAGTTTCTCTCTTTCAAGCATAGGGCTTCATACAGGCCTTAAGCTTACCGTAACTTTCAATCCTGCTCCTGAAAACCACGGTTACAAAATTCAGCGTGTGGACCTTGAGGGGCAGCCTATTATTGACGCAGTTGCTGAGAATGTTATCGATACAAGCCGCGGAACTGTAGTGGCTAAGGGCGATGTGCGTTGTTCAACTATTGAGCATGGCATGGCTGCGCTCTATGCTTTCGGTATTGATAACTGTCTTATTCAGGTTGACGGTCCGGAGTTTCCGATATTGGACGGAAGCTCGTATTACTATGTGCAGAGCATCAAGCGTGTGGGCATTGTTGAACAGGAAGCCGACAAAGACTATTACGTAATAAAGCGCAAGGTGGAATTTAGCGACCCTGCAACCGGTTCGCAGATTACTTTGCTTCCTGACGAGCAGTTCTCTATTACTTCGATGATTTCGTTTGAGTCGCAGTTCCTGAGTAGTCAGTTTGCAACGCTCGACGATATGTCGAAGTTTGCCGACGAAGTAGCTTCGGCGCGTACATTTGTCTTCGTGCGCGAAATTCAGTCCTTGCTGACTGCCGGATTGATTAAGGGAGGCGACTTGCAAAATGCTATCGTGATTTACGAACGCCAAATGAGTCAGGAAGACCTTGACAAGTTGGCTGATTCTCTTAATGTAGAGCATCGTGATGCTACGCAACTCGGCTATTTGCAAACGCGTCCTTTGGTTTGGCCCAACGAACCCGCTCGTCATAAGTTGCTCGACATAATTGGCGACCTCGCCTTGATTGGTCGTCCTATCAAGGGACGTATCATTGCTACGCGTCCCGGACATACGATTAACAATAAGTTTGCGCGCCAGCTCCGCAAGGAAATCAAGCAAAACGAAGTTCAGGCCCCTTCTTATAACCCCAACAAACCTGCGATTCTCGACAACGCTGCGATTCGTCGCCTGCTTCCTCATCGCTATCCTATGCAGTTAGTTGATAAGGTGATTGAAAAAACTAAGAAGTATATCGTAGGTGTGAAGAACGTCACAGCAAACGAAGAGTTCTTCCAAGGACATTTTCCCGACGAGCCCGTAATGCCCGGCGTTTTGCAGATTGAGGCGCTTGCGCAGTGTGGCGGTTTGTTGGTTATGAGCGATTTAGAGGAAGCCGAAAAGTATTCTACTTACTTCCTCCGCATTGATGATGTAAAATTCCGCAACAAGGTGGTGCCGGGAGATACGTTGTTGTTCCACGTACGTTTGATGAGTCCGATTCGCCGTGGTATTGCAACGATGCGAGGTTTTGCCTTTGTTGGCGAAAATTGCGTAATGGAAGCTACTTTCACCGCTCAGATTGTGAAGCAAGAGTAGTTCTTTGCGATTGACGCAATTATAAATATATAATATTAATAATATAAAAACGCGGAGTGAAAAGTAGCCATTCGTCTGCTTTGTCATCCCACTTTTTCAAATGATTAGTCCTTTAGCATATATTCATCCCGAGGCCGTTATAGGCGAGAATTGCGAAATTGGTCCTTTCTGTTATATCGATAAGAACGTTGTTATTGGTAGTAACAATAAGCTTATGAACGGAGTAACTTTGCTCTACGGCACTCGTATGGGCAACGGAAATACCGTGTTTCCCGGCGCTGTGATTGGTGCGGTTCCTCAGGACTTGAAGTTCCAGGGCGAAGAAACTACGGCTGAGATTGGTGACAATAACACGATTCGTGAAAACGTAACAATCAACCGCGGTACTGCTGCCAAGGGTAAGACTGTTGTGGGCAACAACAACCTCTTAATGGAGGGTATGCACGTTGGTCACGACGTGATTATCAAGAATTATTGTATTCTTGGTAATGCCACAAAGCTTGCAGGCGAAGTTGAAATCGATGATTGCGCTATTTTGAGCTCAACAGTATTGGTTCATCAGTTCTGCCATATTGGTAGTTACGTGATGGTAAGTGGCGGTACGCGCACATCTCAGGATATTCCTCCTTTCGTAATTGCAGGTCGCGAGCCTGTTGCTTATTGTGGCTTGAACATTGTAGGCTTGCGTCGTCGTGGTTTTGCAGCTGAGGTCATCGATAATATCCACAATGCTTATCGTATTATTTACGGTGGTTCAGGTTTGATGAAGGCTCGTTTGCAGCAAGTTCGCGACGAGGTTCCTGCGTGTCCTGAAGTTGATTATATCATCAATTTCTTCGAAAATTCTTCGCGTGGTGTGATTAAGTGATGCGTTTAGTGGCTTTGCTTAATGATTAAGAAAAAATATTAGCACAGATATGCTTTATAGAATTAAGTTTATTTCCGACGAAGTTGATGGCTTTGTACGCGAAATTAAGATAGACAGTGATGCAAACTTCCTTGATCTCTGCAAGGTGGTGCTCAAGTCGTGTGGTTATCCCGACGATCAGATGACAGAGTTTTTCGTATGTGATGAAGAATGGGAGCGCCATGAGCAAATCACGCGCGAAGATATGGGTTCTGACGACGTAGATCAGGATGTATATCTCATGGAAGATACGCCGCTTTCGGATTTCATTGAAGATTCAGGCCAGCATTTTGAGTTTGTGTTCGACCCCTTTGCCGAACGCTCTTTCTTCCTTGATGTCAAGGAGTTGATTCCTGGCGAACATTTGTCGGAACCCGAGATTATTCGTTCTAAGGGCGACGCTCCTCAGCAGTTGCAGGATTTTGACGACCCCTTTGCTGATGCATTGTTGACAAAGTCAATGAAAGGTGGCGCAGCAGCAGGAGGTGGTGATGAATATGGCGACGACCTTTATGGAATCGGGGACGATTTGTTCAACGACGATGAACTCGACCTCGAAGGTTTTGAAATTTCAGACGGTAATCCTTATTCGTAATAATTTTTATAGAATGAAAATTGGGGGCGGAATGGCTAAAAAGGTCAGTGTCCGCCCTTTTTCAGCGATATATTTGAGATGGCTAAATCATTGATAGTACTGTTAGGACCGACTGCTGTTGGAAAAACGTCTTTGACTTTGCGATTAGCTGAATACTTCGATTGTCCGATTTTGAATGCCGATTCGCGCCAACTTTATCGCGACATACCGATTATTACAGCAGCTCCAACAGCGCAGGAATGCGCTCGGGTTCCTCATCACTTTGTCGGTACGCTTGGTTTGCAGGATTATTATAGCGCAGCGCGCTACGAAGAGGAGGTGATGGCTTGGTTGACAGCTTATTTTGAGCAGTCAGACGTGGCTTTGCTTTCGGGAGGGTCAATGATGTATATTGATGCAGTGTGTAATGGCATTGACGAGTTGCCGACTGTTGATGTCGAAACGCGTAGCCATCTGCAACAACGTTTGGTAAATGAGGGACTCGATGCCTTAGCCGAGGAATTGCGTTTGCTCGACCCCGATTATTATGCAACTTGCGATATACGTAATCCTAAGCGCGTTGTCCATGCGTTGGAAATCTGCTATATGTCGGGTACGACTTATTCGTCGTTACGAGTGAAAACACAAAAATCGCGCCCCTTTCAGATTATTAAAATTGGACTTCAACGTGAGCGCGAAGAACTCTTCGGTCGAATCAATCAGCGAGTTTCTGATATGATTGAACTCGGAGCGTTGGAGGAAGTACGTCGCGTGCAGCCCTACCGTAATGAAAATTCTTTAAACACAGTGGGGATTAAGGAATTATTGAAGGTGATTGATGGTGAGTGGGAGTTGAATTTCGCTTTAGAGCGTTTGCGAAAGAATACCCGCGTTTATGCTAAGAAGCAAATGACGTGGTTTAAGAAAGACGAATCGATACGTTGGTTTCATCCGGATGAGTGGCAGCAAATTTTAGCTTACATTCAGGAGCAGCGAACTTTGAGTATAGAACATTAAAAAATCATCTCGGCAATAACAGTCTTATTGTCGAGATGATTTTTTGTGGTGTTGCGAAGCCGAGGTCAGCGTGCCGTGATGTGAAAGCAAGCGCTGCGCAGATGTTCGTATTTTATGTAGCACGTACCGAGTTGATGTTGGTCTTCAAGTACTTCTGCCAAAATTTGTTTCAGTCGAGTGCTCGATGTAGCGTTGCCTCTGTTAGTTTCGACCGGTATGAAGTGGTTGTAACTGATGTCAAAGGTCGTGCCATATTGGTGGCAACTATTTTCCGAAGCATTGAGGTTCACTCGGCGTAAGCGTCTCACGTCTTTTTCAGTTCTGAGCACAGAGGTAAGTACGATTTTGTGTGTAGGAACGCCTTTGGTGACACACGAGTCTATAAATGCGCGGGCAATTTCTTCCAAGCAAATTGCAGCTCTTGGCACGAGATAAGGGATAGAGTGGGTCAGTTCCTTCACTCCGTAGTAGGGATTGTCGCCTACGAACACCAATCCGTCTGTGCGCTTTGCGGCCTCTTTGCGGTCCTCAATTCTATTAATGCCAATGGCTTGTGCTGTGGCCAACTGTACGTCGTTAAGGTCGTTGAAACAGTGGTGATAACTTCTGACGCTCACGATGCGGTTGCGTATGCGCTGCCCTTTTTCGTCCATAATGGTCAGCGGACGGCGTTCACGCAGGAAAATTGAATCGACAACGATGCTGTGACGCGCTATTCGCGGATTTCTGATTACGGGCTTTGGTGTTGTAGTAGCTGTGTCAACGGTGTTTTGTGTGACGTCTTCGTTTTGGGAAATTTCGGTGGGTGTGGGTGCCGGGAGCTCAGAGGTTGTTATTTCTAAGTCGGCAAGATTGTCGATTGCAGAGGTTGAGGGAGTTAAATCATAGCTTGGCGCGTTGTTGGTAGTGTCGTTTAATGGTAGCACTTTGTGGTTCGAGTTATGATTGTAAGCGATGTTCGGATTGACGCAGCGAACAATGCTAAGCATCCCTGTGATTGACAAAAATAGGGCGATATAGTGTAGTTTTGTAAATTTTAGAGGGCGTGGCATAAGGGGATTGTTGCAATTCTTTGCAAAATTACTAAAAATAATGAAAGGATTGCGTAAATTTGTATCGTGATTGAAAAACATTTTATAATTGATGAAGCAGCCCCCATACTTTTTTATGGGGCAAACAATGCAAACCTGCGTTTGCTCAAAGCGCTCTGTCCGAAGCTGAGGATAGTGGCGCGCGACAACGTGTTGAAGGTCATGTGCGACGAGACGGACATGGCTGCCTTTGAAGAAATCTTTCAGCAGCTGCAGAAGCATTGCGCCAAGTACAACGTGCTTTCCGAAGAGGACGTCATTGAGATTGTGCGTCGCGGCTCTACTCAGCGTCAGCATCAGGAGGGAGTCATTGTTTACAGCACGGGTGGCAAACCCATTACCGCGCGTTCAGAGAATCAGCGGCGCCTTGTCGAGGCATACGACACGCACGACATGCTTTTTGCCATAGGTCCTGCCGGTTCGGGAAAGACTTATACCGCTATTGCCCTGGCTGTGCGAGCACTGAAAAACAAGTCGATTAAGAAAATCATCCTGAGCCGTCCGGCTGTCGAGGCGGGAGAGAAGTTGGGATTCCTTCCCGGCGACATGAAGGAGAAGATTGACCCTTATTTGCAGCCGCTCTACGATGCTTTGCAGGAGATGATACCTGCGGCAAAGCTTCAGGAATATATGGAGACTAATGTCATTCAGATTGCACCGCTTGCCTTTATGCGCGGACGTACGCTCAACGATGCCGTTGTGATTCTTGACGAAGCGCAAAACACGAGTACGGCTCAAATCAAGATGTTCCTCACGCGTATGGGCTGGAACACAAAGATGATCGTCACCGGCGACCGTACGCAGATTGACCTTCCGCCCTCTCAGAAGTCGGGACTCATCGAAGCGCAGCGCATCCTTAAAGGGGTTGAGGGCATAGCATTCATTGAGATGAACAAGCGCGACATCGTGCGTCATAAACTCGTGACGCGCATTGTTGAAGCCTACGAGCGCGACGCCGCTTTGGCTCCGAAGAAGGACGCAGCAGAGGCTACAACTGAGTAGCGACTGACGACGACCGACGTATTGAAAACAATTACTTAATATTTTATAATAATGACTGCTTTAACAAAGACGGACTTTAATTTTAAAGGTCAGAAGAGTGTGTACCACGGAAAGGTGCGCGATGTTTATAATTTGGGCGACAAGCTTGTGATGGTGGCAACCGACCGCATTTCGGCTTTCGACGTAGTGCTCCCCGAGGGTATTCCTTTCAAGGGTCAGATGCTCAACCAAATTGCGGCTAAGTTCCTTGATGCTACAACAGACATTTGCCCCAACTGGAAGTTGGCAACGCCCGACCCCATGGTGACTGTAGGCGTGATGTGCGAAGGCTTTGCCATCGAAATGATTGTGCGTGGCTATCTTTGTGGCTCAGCTTGGCGTGCATACAAGAGCGGTGTACGCGAAATTTGTGGCGTTCGTCTGCCCGAGGGAATGAAGGAAAATCAGAAGTTCCCCACACCCATCATTACGCCTACAACGAAGGCCGAAATTGGCGAGCACGATGCTGACATTTCTAAGGAAGAAATCCTTGCTAAGGGCTTGGCTACTCCCGAGGAATACGAACTTCTTGAGAAATATACGCTTGCTCTCTTCCAGCGTGGCACAGAAATTGCTGCTGAACGTGGCTTGATTCTTGTTGACACAAAGTATGAGTTCGGCAAGCACAATGGTCAAATCTACTTGATGGACGAAATCCACACGCCCGACTCATCGCGCTACTTCTACGCTGAAGGTTACGAAGCACGCTTCGAAGCCGGCGAACCTCAGAAGCAGCTTTCTAAGGAATTCGTGCGCGAATGGTTGATGGACAATGGCTTCCAGGGCAAAGAAGGTCAGCAGGTTCCCGAAATGACTCCCGCTATCGTGCAGAGCATCTCAGACCGTTACATTGAGCTCTACGAACACATCACCGGCGAAACTTTCGTTAAGGAAGAAGGTGCCGACCTCGCTGCTCGTATTGAAAAGAATGTTGCTGCTTACTTAGGATAATGCATTGCTATAAACGAAAAAAGGCGTCCGTATGGGCGCCTTTTTTGTGGTTTATTGAGGGTGGGAATTTTTGTAGGTCTTTGTGCTGTCAAATGCGTCGTTCGCTCCAGCGTCCCCATTTGAGGTACGTCCAGCAGTAGGCGAGTATGCCGCCCGAGTAAATCACTTCGCTCGCCCAGCAGATGGTGAGGTTGCTGCGGAAGCCGAAGACGGCAACGACGAGGTAGAGCGTATAAACGATGAGCGTCACGATTTCAGCCCACATGGCAGTGCGCGTGTTGCCCGTGCCCGACACGACGTGGAGCATGATTTGCGCCGGAACGCCAAAGAGGTAGGAGAATATCAGCATCCTTAGCGGCGCGATGCTCAGCTCAATGAGCGAAGCGTCTGTCGTGAACACCCAGATGACCGGTTCGGGAAATATCGCCACCGCCAGGCAGAAGGGTATCATCACGCCGTAGCACAATCGGATGATGCGCCACATCAGCGGCATGACCGACTCCTTTTCGTTCTGTCCCAGCAGGTTGCTCGAAAGCGTGCTTGCCGTAGCGCCCAGTGCCACCATGCTCATGAAGAAGAAACCCGAGATGTTGCGCAGTACGTTCGACGAAGCCAGTTCCGACTCGCCTAAGTGTTCCACTCCGAGGAAGAAGATGAACCACGTAGCCAACGCCAGGAAGTTTTGAATCATGGTCCAAATGCCTACGCCCAGCACTCTCTTCAGTGTGCCAAAGCGCGGATGCGGCAGGATGTTGAGACCGAATTTGCGACCGTCGGTTTGCTTCAGCGTATAGGCGATGAAGAACAGCATCGAAATCACGCTTGCCAGCGAAGACGCAAGCGCCGCTCCCGCAATGCCCATTCTGGGCAGTCCGAAGTGTCCGAAGATAAGGGCATAGTTCAGTACGATGTTGCCGCCCACCATGATGATGGAGTTGTAGGTCAGCGTGCGCGTATTCGTGGTTGCTACGTAGAATGCGCGAAACATGGCGCACACTACAGCCGCCGGATATCCAATGATGCGCCAGTTCAGGTAGCTCGTAGCGGCTTCAGCCACGGCTTCCGAGTTGATCATCAAGCCCATCAGCGTTTCTCCCCAAAGAAAGGTGCCGCCAATCATCAGTAGCGATAGCAGTAGCAGAAAACCTATGCCGTGGTAGAAAATCGAACCTATCGCCGCGTAGTTGCCCTCGCCGTTGCGGCGCCCCATGAGTATTTGCGAACCGGTAGCAAACCCCATGGCGAGCATAAACAGGGCGATGTAAAGAATGCCCCCTAAAGCAGAGGCGCCCAGTTCTACTTCGCCCACGCGTCCGAGGAAAGCAGCGTCGGTCATGCCTACGAGCTGCTCCATCAGCGCGCTGACTAAGATGGGCAGAGCTATTTGGAAAATTTGCTTTGTGCTGTAAGTTTTCATGCAATAGTGGATGTAGTTTCGTTTCCGACTGCAAAATTACGTTTAAAACCTTTTTATACAGCCCCGCTATCAATATATTTTACTAATTTTGCCGTGCAAATTTAAAATTAGATTTCTATGACGCTTTATCCAAACCTCATAATCGACGCTTTGCGCAATGTGCGCTATCCCGGCAACGGTAAGAACATTGTCGAAGCCGAGATGCTCGAGGACGACCTCCGCATTGACGGTATGAACGTGTCGTTCTCCATTATTTTCGAAAAGCCCACCGACCCTTTCATTAAGTCGGTGCTCAAGTCGGCCGAGGCTGCCATCCACACGTATGTCAGCAAGGACGTCAACGTGGCTGTGAGCTTTAAAAGCCTGCAGGCTGCGCGCCCCGAAGCGGGCAAGATGCTTCCGCAGGTGAAGAACGTCATCGCCGTAAGCTCCGGAAAGGGCGGAGTAGGCAAGAGCACTGTGGCGGCAAACCTTGCCGTTGCACTGGCGCAAATGGGATATAAGGTGGGATTGCTCGACGCCGACATTTTCGGCCCCTCCGTGCCAAAGATGTTCAGCCTCGAACAAGTGGAAATCTTTGGAGAGATGGTCGATGGGCGCCAACTCGTGATTCCCGCCTATAAATATGGAGTGGAGCTGCTCTCCATTGGTTTCTTCGTTAATCCCACGACGGCTACGCTTTGGCGCGGTGGCATGGCATCGAATGCGCTGAAGCAACTCATTGCCGACGCTAAGTGGGGCGAGCTCGACTTCATGATTCTCGACACGCCTCCCGGAACGAGCGACATCCACCTGACGCTCCTGCAAAACCTTGCCATCACGGGTGCAGTCATCGTTTCGACGCCCCAGCAGGTGGCGCTTGCCGATGCGCGCAAGGGTATTGACATGTACCAGAACGAAAAAGTCAATGTGCCCATCCTCGGACTGGTCGAAAACATGGCGTGGTTCACTCCTGCCGAACTGCCCGAGAACAAGTACTACCTCTTCGGCAAGGAGGGCGTCAAACGCCTGGCAGAGGAGATGGGCGTGCCTTTGCTCGGACAAATTCCTATTGTGCAGAGCATCTGCGAAAGTGGCGACGGCGGCGAACCTGTGGCATTGAGTCAGGACACGATTACGGCTGCTGCTTTCCGTGCGTTAGCTGAGCGCGTGGTCGAAGAAACAGAGCTCCGCAACCAAACGTTGCCTGCTACGACCATTGTTGAAATGAGCCGATAGACGGCTTCCACGATAGGCCAAGTTTCGCGAATCGGGCGTGCGCCAAAGTCGTTTTTCGTGACCAAAATGAGCTGATTTTTGGGCAGAAAATTGCAGATGTCAAAATGTGGAACACGCCTTATGTTTAATAAGTGCTGAAAAATTGAATATTCCGTCCGAATTTTTTTCGCCGACGTTGGCTGTCTGCACGAAAACCTCGTTTTCGGGGGGCGTAGATTGCAAAATAGGGGGTAAAACCTCTGTGCTTGTAGGGCGGCTGAAAGTCGAAATTTGGATTTCGCTCGGAAATGTTGTATCTTTGTATTACAGAAGGGGAGAACCGCTCGGTTTTCCCCTTTTTTTGGCAAAAAATGGCAAAAACAACCTCAAAGGTTGTTAAAACAAGGTCCGATGTTGTTAAAATTTCCTCCGATGTTGTTTTCACAAGGTCCGATGTTGTGAATTTTTCGGCCGATTCGGGGCATGTTTCAGCCGATTTTGCAGCTCTGAAGTAAAATCCGTAAAATTGGACAAAAATACCTCCATTTTGAACATTCTTCGTTTTTCTTCGGGCGAGCTGTTTCCTGAAAATTTTCTGATATATGTCAAGCAAATAGCGCCGAAAAACGAACGGATAAGGATTGATTTACATGTTTTGAAAACGCATTTCCAGGCAGTTTTTGCGCCTGTTTGAGAGCTGCGCATTGTTATCGGCGGATGGGCGTTTGAGCCTCTGGTTTTGCCGCCGTATTTGGCGCCTTCTTTGCGAGATTTGCTCAGCCGTTTCGACAGTGTGGTGATGAATGGCGGGGTTGTCGCTACCGACGGATTTGAGGTCGGAGCGCATGGTGGTTTGCTGGCTGATTTGTAAGTCAAAGTTGTGATTATCGATGCGTGGTTGTGCGCGCTGACTTCCGTTTGTCTATAAAATATGGGGATTGGTCGAATACCTTTTTCAAACATTTCCCTATGGGCGAAAAATGTAGTAATTTTGTCGTTGTTAATTTTCGAACAAACAAATATAAAATTATATAATCCATTTATGAAGAGAAATCTTATTGCTTTGTTGCTTGCGTTGGTGAGCGTCAATGTGCTCGCGCAGACGTATGTCGTAAAGGGGGCTGTGGTTAATGCCGAGAATGGTGAGCCGATGGAGTATGCCGTTGTGCAGCTCTTGAGCAACGACAGTCTTAAAAGCACCACTTTGACCAAGAAGGCGGGTGAGTTCCTGCTGAAGGCAGCGCGCAAGGGCAAGTTCACGCTGCGTGCGTCGTACGTAGGCTCGAATACGCTCGACCAAACCATCAATTTCGACGGCAAGACCGATACACTTAAGGTGGGCATGATTAAGCTGACGCCCTTAGGCAACACGCTCGGCATGGCCGAAGTGACGGCAACGCTTGCGCAAGTCGAACAGAAGGAGGACACCACCATGTTCAACGCAGGTGCATATCGTGTGCCCGAAGGTTCTACACTCGAAGCGCTCATTAAGCAGTTGCCTGGCGTTGAAGTCGATGAAAACGGTAAGATTAAGGTGAACGGGCAGGAAGTTACGGAATTCCTTATTAACGGTAAGGACTTCTTCAAGGGCGATACGGACATTGCGATGAAAAATCTTCCGACGAACCTCGTAAGCAAGGTGAAGGCATACAAGAAGAAGAGCGAATATACCGAGATGACAGGCATCGACGATGGCGAAGAAACGCAGGTGCTCGATATTTCGACGAAGCGCGAACTCAATCAGACGTGGGTAAGCAACATCGACCTCGCCCTTGGTACGCACGACCGTTATTCGGCAAAGGCTTTCGTCAATTACTTCACCGATAATTCGCGCATCACGGCCTATGGCTCGGCCAACAATGTTGGCGATCGTGGCTACGGAGGCGGTCGTTTTGGTGGCGGAGGCATACGTTCAACAAAGAATGGCGGTATGGACTTCAATTGGAGCAACGGACGCGAACGCCGTGAGGCAGGTCGCTTTGAAATCGGCGGTAATGTGCGCTACTCGCACTCCGATTCGCGCTCGCTCTCAACTCGTAGTTCCGAAACGTTCCTTACCGGTAATCGCACGGAGCGCTCTTTCTCCAACAGCTCTTCGGGTAGCAGGAGTTGTTCGACGAGTTTCAACACCGGCCTGCGCTTGCGTTGGAACCCCGACACATTGACGATGATTATGTTCCGCCCCAGCTTCTCATATTCTAAGGGCAACAATTCTTCGTCGAGCGAGTCAGCTACGTTCAACGACGATCCCTACAATGTGGGCGAGGAAGAGTATGCAAGCCCTCTCGATAGCATGTTTGCCGACGCCTTTGGGCAGGTGGGAGTCGTTAATCCCGACCTCCTTGCAATCGCCGTGAACCGCAACCTCTCGCAGTCGATGGGTGACAACCGCTCGATTAACGTGAATGGTTCGTTGAACATCACGCGCCGCTTTGGCAGTGAGGGCCGCAACGCATCTGTGCGCTTCAGCGCCGGCTATTCGGACAGCGACAACAATTCGTTCTCGCTCTCGGAAATCACTTACTATAAGAATGGAGCGGTGAACGGAGTGCCTACCTTTAAGAATCAGTATTCTACAACGCCCGGCAAGAACTACAACTACGACATCCGCACCAGCTATGCTGAGCCTTTGGGTAATGACTGGTTTGCCGAAGTGCGCTACGACTATTCGCATCGCTACAACGAGTCGAACCGTTCGCGCTATAACCTCGAAACCTACGACGGCGGCAATTCGCCTTACGCCAACTATCTCGACGCATTGCCCATCTTCGGCACAGTGCCTACAGACGTTGACCTCCTGCTCGCTGCGCGCGATGACTATAACAGCCAGTATGCTACGTATAAGTACGACAACCACAATATCAATCTCGGCGTGCGCTACAACACGAAGGAAATACGCTTCAATGCAGGCGTGGACCTCAAGCCGCAGCACACAACGCTCGACTATACGCGCCCCTCGCAGATTGACACGGTAGTGACGCGCGACGTCTTCAACTGGGCACCCTCAGTGCGTTTGCGCTATCGCTTCAACACCACTACGAACCTCGACATCAACTATCGCGGTTCAGCATCCGAGCCTTCGATGACCAACCTCCTCGAAGTTGTTGATGACAGCAATCCCCTGAGCGTTTCGATGGGTAATGCAGGCTTGGAGCCTTCGTGGAACCACAACATCAATGTGGATTTCAACACCTACGATGCCGAACTGCAGCGCGGCATCTTTGCCGGCGCAAACGCGCGCACAACGCGCAACTCGATTACAAATCGCGTAGTCTATGACACCGAAAGCGGTCGCCGCTTCTCGCGCCCTGAAAACATCAATGGCAACTGGAACACCGCAGCCTACTTTGGCTATAACACAGGTTTGGGCGAAGACAAACTTTGGAACGTATCGACCAACTCGCATGCTTCGTTCAGCAATTCTGTGGGTTACATCTCAACAAACACAGCCGGTATTCCCGCTCCTGCTCCCGGTCAAAACATGCTCGACTACTATCGTAGCATCTTTGCCGGAGCCGATGCGATGAAGAACAAAACG
>JAFOWI010000227.1 GCA_017425985.1 Bacteroidaceae bacterium
ATAGCGACGGGGTTCCACCTCTTCCCATTCCGAACAGAGAAGTTAAGCCCGTCATCGCCGATGGTACTGCGTATAGTGGGAGAGTAGGTAGCCGCCTTTTTTCGAAGACCTTGTGAGCACAATGCTTGCAAGGTCTTTTTTGGGGTGTGTATAATAGTTTAAGGAGTGCTTTACTTTTTAGAGAACCGGCATAGTGAAGCGAAAGTGCGATGTTGATATATCTTAGCTAATTGAAGTTTTAGAAAAACTATAGATTGCATTGATTATATTAAATGTATGTTTAATTTTTTTGTGGAACTATATGATTTGATAAATTAATGGAGTTTTGTCATAATGTACAAACAGCTTAGATGGTCCTCAATTTCGGATTTGGTCATGTACTTCGGTACACTCCCTTATCCATAAATTCAGCGCCTTGCATTTTACTCATTCTAACACAACTTAAGAGGGTGGGCCAAAATTTAGCATTTTGACCCACCCTCAATTTCTATATTAAAGCATTAGGTATATAGTTAAATTGTTTGTAATATTTTTAAAGCTGATTCTATACTATTTATTTCTAAGATTGTCATGCTGCGTTTGCCCTGACGTTCGTCGAGTTTGCATCGGCGGTAGTTGTTCGTGGCAAATGCGAGAATCTTGTCGAATGTTTCGCTGAGGTAGTATGGACTCTTGGGGTTGCTCACAAAGTAGAGCGTCATGCGATTGTTCTTCAGAGCAATGCGCTCAACGCCCAGATGGCGTGCGGTGGAGCGCAGAGGTTGAATGAGCAGGAGTTCTTCGCCTTCGTGGGGCAGCGTTCCGAAGCGGTCGGTCATGCGCTGACGGAAGTCGGCGAGTTGTTGTTCGTCGGTGAGTCCGTCGAGTTCGCGATAGAGCAGCATGCGCTCGCTGCTGCCGGGCACGTAGCTTTCGGGAAAATAAGCATGGAGGTCGCACTCTATGTTGCATTCATCGACAAACTGAGCAGCATCGACGTTGAGCGCTGTAGGCAATTGGTCGTTGGTTGTATCAGTAATGTCGGCAGAAGTGGCGTAGAGGTTGGCGAATTCTTCGTTCTTGAGTTCGGAAACTGCTTGTGCAAGGATTTTTTGATACGTTTCGTAGCCCAGGTCTGCGATGAAACCGCTTTGTTCGGCACCTAAGAGGTTGCCGGCGCCGCGGATGTCGAGGTCCTGCATGGCAATGTGGATGCCACTGCCGAGGTCGGAGAAATTCTCAATGGCCTGTAAGCGGCGGCGGCTGTCGTCGGGCAAGTTGGCGAGCGGCGGTGCTAGCAGATAGCAGAACGCTTTGCGATTGGAGCGACCTACGCGACCACGCATCTGGTGGAGGTCGGAGAGTCCGAAGTGGTGGGCGTTGTCAATAATAATGGTGTTGGCATTGGGGATGTCGATGCCGCTCTCGACGATGGTGGTGGAAATCAGCACATCGTAGTCGTAGTTGACAAAGTCGAGGATAATCTTTTCCAACTCAGCCGGTGGCATCTGTCCGTGGCCAATCGCCACGCGTGCATCGGGCACGTATTTCTCAACAATGGCTTGCAGGTGGCTGAGTTGTGCGATGCGGTGGGTGACGAAATAGACCTGACCATTGCGGCTCATTTCAAAATTGATGGCATCGGCAATGATTTCAGAGTTGAACGTGTGGATTTCGGTCTGAATAGGATGGCGGTTAGGCGGTGGGGTTTGGATAGTTGAAAAGTCGCGGGCTCCCATGAGTGAAAACTGGAGCGTTCGAGGAATGGGCGTTGCCGACATTGTGAGCGTATCGACGTTCACCTTCATCTGTCGGAGTTTTTCCTTTACGCTGACGCCAAACTTCTGCTCTTCGTCGATGATGAGCAGGCCGAGGTCTTTGAATTTTACCGCTTTGCTCACGAGTTTATGCGTGCCGATGATGATGTTAATTGTTCCGGCTTCGAGTTCGCGCAGAATTTCGTTGGTTTGCTTCGTGGTGCGAGCGCGGCTGAGGTAGTCCACCTTTACGGGGAATGCCTTAAGGCGCTTGGTAAAGGTTTTGAAGTGTTGTAGCGCGAGCACTGTGGTCGGCACGAGCACTGCCACTTGCTTGTTGTCGGCAGCGGCTTTCATGGCTGCACGGATGGCAATTTCGGTTTTGCCAAATCCTACGTCGCCACATACGAGGCGGTCCATAGGGCGGCTTTGCTCCATGTCGGCTTTTACCTTCTGTGTCACCTTGAGTTGGTCGGGGGTGTCCTCGTATGTGAAACTTGCTTCGAGTTCCTGTTGCATGAAACTGTCGGCACTGAAGGCAAAGCCCTGCTGGTCCTTGCGCTGGGCGTAGAGGCGGATGAGGTCGCGGGCGATGTCTTTGATTTTGCTCTTGGTGCGTTCCTTCAGTTTTTCCCAGGCACCAGTGCCGAGATGGCTCAGACGGGGCGGTGTGCCCTCTTTGCCTTTGTATTTTGACACTTTGTGAAGGGCATGGATGGAAACGAAGATGACATCGTCGTGCTGATATACGAGTTTGATGACTTCCTGCATCTGACCGTTGGCGCTGGGTATGCGCACCAATCCTGCAAATTGTCCCACACCGTGGTCAACGTGTACTACGTAGTCGCCGATTTCAAACTGCATCAGTTCTTTGAGCGTGAGTGCCAGTTTGCCATTGCGTGCGCGGTCGCTCTTAAGGTTATACTTGTGGAAACGGTCGAATATCTGGTGGTCGGTGAAGTAGGCGAGTTTGTGTTGATTGTCGATGAAGCCTTCGTGGAGTGTGTGGTGAATAGGGGTGAAGACTACGTTCTCTCCTTTCTCTTCAAGAATGGTGTTTAGGCGTTCAATCTGCTTGTCGCTATCGGCGAGGATGTGGAGTTTGTAGCCATCCGCCGAGAGTTGTTTGAGCGTAGAACTGAGCAAGTCGAAATTCTTGTGAAACAGCGGTTGCGGACTGATGCTGAATTCTACGACGGCATCGGGTGGGGAAGTGGGGCGCTTGCCAAAGTCAATGCGCTTAAGTCCGCTTACGCCGCGTAGAAAGGTGATACCTTTAGATAGAATTTGCTCGCTTGCCAGTTGCTTGCGTATGCTTTCGGCTTCCAGTTCGGAAGTGGCTTCGCGCTCAATGATGGCTTGCGTAGAGAATCCTTCTTCGTAGATAGCATCCATGCGTTCGCTGACGAACATGAGGTCCTTGCATACAAGGCAGGTGTCTGTAGGAAGTACGTCGGTGAAAGGCACGAGTCCGCTGCGCTCCGTTTCGGGCACGATGTTGACGCTCTTCTTCAATTCCTTTGAAAGTTGTGTTTGAATTTCGAAGGTGCGGATGGAGCAGATTTCATCGCCGAAGAAGTCAAGGCGATAGGGATGTTCGCCAGCAAAGGAGTAAACGTCGAGGATGCTTCCGCGAAGTGCAAATTCGCCCGGTTCGTAAACGTAGTCGCGACGCTTGAAACCCAGTTCCCGGAGTTGGTTGGAGAGTAAGGTAACGTCGTGTTCTTCGCCAACGGAGAGTACTATCGTTTTGCTCTGAAGCGACTCGCCCGACTCAATGCGCTGCGCGATGGCTGCGGGGTGGGTGACGACGAAAAGTGGTGCGCCTTCATTTCGGTTGGAAAGAAGGCTCAGTACTTCGGTACGCAGAATTTCGTTGGCTGCGTCGCGCTGTCCGTATTTCACCGCACGGCGGAAGCTCGAAGGATAGAATTTTACGACTTCCTCGCCCAGCATCTGCATCATGTCGTGGTAGAAATAGCCCGCTTCTTCCTCGTCGTTCATCACCACTAAGTACACGCGCTTTTGTCCCGCCTGCATTGCAGCTGCTGCAAAGCAAACAGGGGAGGAGGAGGCTTGCATTCCTTCGCAGAAAATGCTGTGGGTGGGGCCCTCAATAAGGCGCGTGAGTGCCTTTATTTGTGGGTGTTGTTGGAATTGCGGGAGAATGGCGCTAAGTTGCATGGTAGGCGTAGGTTGTCTTCAGTTGTTGTGTGGCGTTAAGGGAGTCGCTTGATGATGGAGTCGGTTTGTTCGGCAGAAATCTTGTACTCCTTTATAAATATATTGCGGCAAATGCCGAGACCATTGTTTGCAATTTGTGCTTTGCCTTGTTCGTAAGCCTTAGCCAGCAATGTAATTTTGTCAATGTTTGCGGAATTGTTGAGGTAAACGAGTTGCATGCGGGCTTCGGGGATGCTGGCATTGCTTTTCAGCGTATGGTGTCCGTTGAGTTCTGCACAGATGGCTTGCAGGAGAGGGAGCACTGCTGCATCAACCTGGCGATTCGTGAGCATGTCGGCGCGCAACCATACGTTGTTGATTTGCGGGAAATGAACGTCTTCGCGCTTGATTCCGGCTGTTTTTAACTCGTGCAGGCAGAAGGCCTCGGCTCCGCTGTGGCGCGAGATGGCAATGGTGAGATTGCTCAAATCGCGGACTCTCTTAGCGTTGATGTCTTTCGATGCAACGAGTGAGTAGTGCGTGTCGATATTCAGTTGTGAAGCGAGTTCGTGTCCTTTGCTGACATAGTCGGCAAAGCGTGTGTGGTCCATCATGCATACGTCTGCAGTGTTGTTGAATAATGCAGTGTCGCAGTCGAATTGTGCGGTGTAGGGCAGAATCTTAACTGTAATACCCAATGAATCGAAGATGCCAGCCTGCTTGGCGTAGTAAATGGGGAGCGCTTCAAGCGTGGGGAGCACAGCGACGCGCAGGTCGTAGTCAATAGTGTCGGTCGCTTCGACTGTAGTTTTGGCGGCATTGTCTGTGTTCGTCGAACTGCATCCGCTGCCGAGGAAACCAGCCAATGAAAGCAGCGCAGCGATAAGCACGCTGATGTATCTTGCTTTCTTCATAGTCTTGAAAAATAAACGAGGGGCAAGTGTTGCCACCAGCCCCTCCGTTGTATTAAATAGTTGTTAAGGTGTTATCCCGTTTGACTTTGGATTAACCCTTGATAGCTGCGATACCGGGGAGAATCTTACCTTCGATAGCTTCAAGAAGAGCACCACCACCAGTTGAGATGTAAGAAACCTTGTCTGCCATGCCAAACTTGTTGATGCATGCTACAGAGTCACCACCACCGATGAGTGAGAATGCGCCGTTTGCAGTTGCTTCAGCGATTGCTTCAGCGATAGCCTTAGAACCTGCAGCGAAGTTGTCCATTTCGAATACACCTGCAGGACCGTTCCAAAGGATCGTCTTAGCGGGAACGATAGCAGCAGCGAATGCCTTGCGAGCTTCGGGACCTGCATCAAGACCTTCCCAACCAGCGGGGATTTCCTTTACAGAAAGCACCTGAGTGTTGCAGTCGTTCTTGAAGTCGTCACCAGCGATGCAGTCGTCAGCAAGTACGAGGTTTACACCCTTCGCCTTAGCCTGTTCGATGATAGAGAGTGCGAGTTCGAGCTTGTCGTTTTCACAGATAGAGTTACCTACTTCACCGCCCATAGCCTTTGAGAAAGTATAAGTCATACCACCGCAGAGGATGAGGTTGTCCACCTTGTCCATAAGGTTTTCGATGATACCGATCTTAGAAGAAACCTTAGAACCACCCATGATTGCAGTGAAGGGGCGCTTGATGTTAGAAAGGATG
>JAFOWI010000228.1 GCA_017425985.1 Bacteroidaceae bacterium
GCTTTAGAATCCCTGCTTTTTTCATCAGAGCAAGATCTCGTTCTACTGTACGTGTAGTCACCGACAAAGTCTCCGACATTTGTTTCGCAGAAATTGTCGGTAGCTCTTTAATTAGATTGAGTATTTTATGTTGACGCTCAGTAAGTTTCGTCTCCGACATGTCACCGACAAAGTCTCCGACATTCTGGTTATCGGACGATGCAAAAATAATAGTTTGAAACTGTGTTGGCGTGGACTTGAATACAGGCTTTAACTCATCTTTGTATCCATCCAACGCTTGAGTTTCATTGCATATACGAGTGAGACCACTTCCTCGTTTCTCCATGTAATCAAGTTGAGCCATTACATTTGCAAGTATCGGATTTCGTCGTTCTGAAGAAACGTCAGCAATATCAAGATCCTGAATGAGCAGGCCATTATACATTCCACCAGGAGAAGTAACAGTCAGACGGTCATCATAAATGTCAATATGAACTTCGCCTCCCATAATAGTATAGTCACGATGAATAAAATGATTGACCATTGCTTCAAGAACCGCACGTTCCGCATACTCAGGCTTGTTTTTACGGCCATTAGGCAATTTTTCCCAACCCTTTTTTGTGTTTGATTTTACAAAGTTCATGGCTTCGCGAAGAAGCATGAGGACATTGCCTGTAAACTCTGCATCGTTGATGGCATCGCCCTTTCCCTTTCCATCCCATCGTGTGCAGTATAGGCGAGATTGCCACAATGGGCAGTCATCGGCAAACAGTGCGCCTGCATTCGTAAGGTTCCCTGCACCTGTTACAAGACCAAACGATAATAAGTACTTCTTGTCCCATTCTTGTTTGGTGCGGTCTTTGAAAGTATTTGCTAATATCGTGAAAGCATAGTCTTCAACCTTATAATCCGTGTGAAGGGAATCGTAGGTTTTATTAGAACCTTTCAGTACCAAACGTACCATTTGCTCTGCCGTGGCCGGAAGGCTCTCATCACCAACACGGACAAAGGCAATGCGCTGACCATCACCAACGTAGTAATATGGTGTGTAATGCCCTGCATTGACTTTGAGCTGTAAAATATGTAAGCCATCTACATCATGAGGAATCATTTCCACCTCTGGCAGGGGATCCATGTAATCACGAATCTTACTACTGATAGCTTCGCAAACATGCTGTACATCATCGAGACCTTTGACGAGGCCATTGTTATCTATACCGAAGAAAAGGGAACCACCTAAGCCGTTGGCAAAAGCGCTTACGCTCTTCAACCAACTTTTAGGTTTCTTTTCTTCAAGCATCAACTTGAAATCGTATGCAGTACATTCTGCTATCAAAGTATTTAATTCCATTTTATATGACTTACCAAATATTGATTCTTGTTTTTACCTTGCAAAGGTACTCATTTGTTATCGAAAGTAAGGCATTTGTTTACCGTTTCGCGCGTGCTTTAAGCAATTTTTTTCAAAAACAAGGCTGTGTTATAACAAAAAATGATTTTGCATAAACTTTCTGTTTTTTGATAAAGGGAGGATAAACAAATTGAATACGAATATATGAATCTACTCAAATATAAAAGCATCTTCTTCATAAAATAAACAGTTTAACCTAACATTTGGGATATAGAATAATACAAAATCTCTTCAAAAACCATGATTCAACAATAAATTCTGTTAAATAAATACTAATTGTTTGGTTGAATCGAAAGAAAAGACTTTCTTTGCACTGAAATCAATAGATAATATTGTTAATACGTATCTAAAATAGTTGTATTATGGAGAAACTTACAAGCAAAGAAGAAGAAGTGATGGAGCTGATTTGGCAACTTGGCCAGTGCGCCCCGAAGGATGTTTCATCGCTCTATCCCAAACCTCAGCCCAGCGCAAATGCCATTGCCCAGGTGTTTCAGGCACTGGAGAAGAAAGGTTACCTGACGCATGAACCGAAGGGGCGTGGCTTTGTCTATCGGCCTATCGTGGACAAACAGGCATACGGAAGAGGAAGGTTGTCGAGTGTTATCAATCGCTTCTTCAGTGACTCGTATATGAGTGTAGTGTCGGCACTGATGCAGGAGGAAAAGGTAACCGAGGCAGATTTGCTTCAATATCTTGCCGACCTAAAGCGTAAGGAAGGCTGACGCATGGCTACATTCATTATCTATGCCATCCGATGGGCGGTGACACTGACGCTGCTCTACTCGCTCTACAGGCTCTTGCTCCAACGCGAAACGTTTCACCGTCTGAATCGTGCCGTTCTGCTGGCAATCCTTGTGGTGAGTCCGCTGCTGCCGCTCATACCGCTGCATACAGATGAGCCGACAACCTTTGATGAGGTACTTGCCAAAATTGAGGGGTCGTTGCTTAGCCTGCCAACTTCTGAGAGTGTTGCAGAAGATACTCTTCTTGCACAAGAAGACGAGAATGCAGCATCGGGGATTTGGGTACGATATTGTGCGTATATATACATAATAGGCATTGCCGTCGCGCTCACCTTTTACCTGTTCCGGCTATTGACTCTAGTACGCATCTTACGTCGCTGTCAACGCATATCACATCCGATAATTCCGAAAGATGTTCATCTTATGCTGGACATGAGAATCAAACAGCCCAGCAGCTGGATGTATTGGATTTTCATTGACCCTATAGACTTGAAGCAGAACGCTGACGCTGTACTCAGACACGAACTGGCACATGTGAGGATGGGGCATTCGTGGGACTTGATTCTCTGCGACCTCACGTGCCACATGCTATGGTGTCTGCCCTTTGTCTGGATGTTACGGCAAGACTTGGTGGATGTGCACGAGTTTCAGGCAGACGAAGCTGTATTGCAAGGTGGCGTGACGCTGGAAGACTACGAGCACCTATTAGTACGCAAAGCAGTGCAGACACGGATTCTGCCCATTATGAACACTTTACGCCGTGGAGCCGTGAAGAAACGCTTCGCCATGATGTACAGCGGTCGTTCGTCGCGGTGGTCACGGCTCAAGTTGTTGTATCTGGCTCCAGCCCTCGCGGCCTGCCTATGGGTGTCTGCCCAAGCCGAGGTGTACAAGACATATCTCAACGGAAAACTCGTTGAACAAAAGGAGTTGGAGGTTGTTGATCCAAACACCATCAAGCATGTAACTGTGATTCATAGTCAAAAAATGGTGGTGGTAGAGACAGAAATGTCTGGGATTGACACGACAGTCTTTCAACCTATTGCCTTACCGGAAGATACATCTTTTACCGATGTTCTAAGGCATGACAACTCTGAATCATAGGCTGTAGTAACTATTATCTTTCAATCTTATTGAATTAACTACATAGTCCGCCATAACGAAAAAGACAACGGAGGCGAAGCTCATCAAGATGCGCATAAAATCAATTGGCAACAGGCTCTACCTGAAGAATCCTATGTATTACGTTGGCGACCTCAGCACTGCCAACGTGACCCACGGCACCGAGGGAATGATAGTCAACAACGTGTATGTGAATAATAAGACACATGAGTACCAGCCGCTGGAATTGAAGTAAACCCATAAAACATTTATCAACATGAAGAAGATTTTAGTAACAATGACGGTCTTAGTGCTGACGATAGCAGCGCAAGGGCAAACAGAGACAGTTGACACGGCGCAGTTTGTGGCAGTGTACGACTACGAGTGTAGAACACAGAACGACGAGGCAGCATCCGTCACGGACAGGATGCAGGTCGTGGTACAAGTAGGACGGACAGTAACGAAGTCGATGCCCCGCTCGGTCTATCCTGTGTATGACGACGAATCAAGACCCGATGTAGCAGCAGAATTCCAAGAGGCTCTGATGCACATGCCGACGGTGTGGATGGGCTTACCCACAGGACAGACCACCATGCGCGAATTCATCTTCCCGCATGAGTATGAGGGCTATGAGCCAACACCCGACATCACATGGACGCTCACTGACGATACGCTGACCGTCAGCGGCTATCTCTGCCAACAGGCTATGGCAACATTCCGAGGTTTGGAGTGGCATGTATGGTACACCGAGGAGATTCCTTCGTCGGCAGGGCCGTGGCGGTTGCGTGGTCTGCCAGGGCTGATAGTCAAGGCGGAGAATCAGGCACATACGTTCTGCCTTGCGGGGCTACGAATGGAGGCATCACCCATCACAGCCCCAGAGCAAAACCCCGAAGTGCACAGGATGAAGTACGCCAAGCTGTTGAAGCACAAGAACGAGATTTATGGCAACCGCGAATATGCCAAGAAACCCACATACTATGTACCTGACCTCCAGGGCAGCATCACAGATATGAGCGTTCTCAACCGAAACGGACAGCAACTTCTCCTTGCCAATGGCGGCCACCCGCTGCTGACAAAGGCGCATGTATATCAACCGCTGGAGCAGTGAGAGCAAAGCCATACTTGTTTGAGCTTTGCCGAATTACGACTGCGGAAGACGAAGTCAGCCATTGGAAGTCTGCGAGTAAGTGAGAGCAGAGCGATGCTTGCATCAGCTCAGCCGAGCGTGAGCAGATTCGACTGAAGGTAAATTAGAATAAGACAAATGAAACGACTCTTATACATTATATTATATATGGTGCTGGCAGCGTCGGCATCGGCACAGGTAAATGTGACGGGACGGGTGATAGACCTGCAGCAGAAGCCCGTGAGTAACGTGATTGTGAAACTGGTGAGCGGCAGCAAGACGCTGGCGTTCACCAGCAGTAACGCGCAGGGTGTGTATAGCCTTGAAGTCAAGAATGCGCCCAGCGGCGAGGTGACGCTACAGTTCACCCATATCAGCTATGAGAAGGAGTCGGAACGGGTGACGCTGAAGGAGCGGGTGACGAAGATGGACATGATTCTCACTCCGAAGGAAGTTTTGCTGAAGGAGGTGACGGTGAAGCCCGACCCGCTGCGGCAGAGGGGCGACACGCTGAGCCACAACCTCGCGTCGTTCCTCGGAAAGGGCGACGTGACGCTGGAGGACGGACTGAAACGGTTGCCGGGCGTGGACGTGGCGCAGAGCGGGGCCATCAGCTACATGGGCAAGCCCATCTCGCAATTCAACATCGAGGGGCTGGACATGCTGGGCGGCAAGTACAACCTGGCGACGAGCAACATACCGGCGGACTATGTGACGCAGGTGGAGATAGTGCGCAACCACCACAGCCGACGGGTGGAGCGCGACGTGCCGAGCAACGAGGTGTCGATGAACATCCGGCTGTCGAAGAAGGCGAAGCTGAAGCCGTTCGGACAGGAAGAGGCAGGCGCTGGATATATGGAGGACGGCAACGATAGGCTCCAAACCTTGCTTGGCGTAACGGGCATGATGTTCACCGACAAGTTTCAGACCATCTGCTCGCTGAAGGGTGGTAACTACAAGAGCTTCGCACGGGCAGACATGATAGACCACTTCGGCGGTTCGGACGTGAGCACCCGCGCCACGAGCCTCTTTGGCGGCTTCGACGGTGGTGCGCCTCCGCAGGGGCAGTACCTCTACCAGCGCAACGGCATGGCGACGGTAAACGGCATCCTGCGCACGGACTCGTTCACGACCATGAAGGTGAACGCGGACTACAGCTACCACCGCGCCACGCACGACATCAGCCAGAGCACGACGTACCTGGCCGATGGCGGCAAATATGTGACCGTGAGCGAACAGACATCGCCGCTGACGATGATTCATCTGCCGAAGCTGTCGGTGAACTACGTGAAGAACGCCGACCGCGTGTATCTCAGCGAGACGTTTGTGCTGAAGGGGAAGTTTGAGCAGAATGAGGGGGATGTGCTGGCAAACGGCTCGCTGGTGGAGCAGCGGAGGAAGACATCTTCGTTTGAGGTGGGCAACGACTTGTTCTGGATGGGCAGGACGGAGAAAGGCACTCGCCGACATGTCAATGCGTCGGTGTCGTTCAAAAGGACGCCGACATTGCGGTTGTCTTTCGTGAACGACGGACAGGGCTACGGGCAGACGGCGCAGTCGTCAACCCTCTCGATGAACGTCGGTTCGTCGTTCAACATCCCCATCGGCAAGGTGTTCAGGCTCAGTCTGCCTGTCAAGGTGAGCGCGATGTATGATGATGTGGAAACGAACCGCGTGGCGACGGGAGAAGTGAACGACATTCGCGGTTGGTCATTCATGCCCAGCGTCAACCCCGGCTTCGAGATTCATTCACGCAACCGCCGCTTCTACCTCAGTGCCGGACTGGGGGCCGCACTGAAGGGACTATACTATAATAGGCTCAACTACACGAAGCCCGTGCTCAATCCCTCGATGGGCATCAACTACACATTCTCTGCCAACAGCAAGCTACAGTTCTCGACGGGCTACACGACGCAGATAGGCGACATGATGACGCTGCTGACGGAGTCAATGCAGGTGGACTACCGCTCGGTGTGCACCTCGTCGGGCATCATCGGCGAGTCGAACTCATGGTATACGTCGGGCGACTGGAAGTGGCAACTGCCCATGCAGTACTTCACGTTGAGCCTCGCCGCTAGCCACAGCGAGGGCAAGCGCAACACGCTCTATTCACAGAGTGTTAGCGGTATAGACATCAGCAGCTCTGCCCTGCAACGCGACACCCGCAGCCGCTCCACCAACTTCTCCGTCAGCAGCACAAAGAATTTCCCTTCTATATTCACCAAACTCGGGGCAGATGCCGCGTATGGTTTCAGCGACAGCGAACAGGCAATTTCCTCCCCTACGGGGGGAGGTCAGGAGGGGGCTAACATCATCAAGGTGCGCTCCAAAAACTACAACCTCCACGGCAATGCCTCCGTCACCCCCATCCAGTGGCTCGAACTGCGCTACGATATCCGCTATGGTTGGTCGCGTTCCCGCTATTCCGAGGAAAGCAATACTGTCACCTCCCTCACCCATAGCGGAGCCATCCACATATTCCCCATCGCCACCCTCGACCTCTCCTTAGACTACGACCATGTGCGCCGCCAGATCACCACCGACCAATACAAGCGCATGTCCCTCTTCAATGCCTCGGCGCAGTACAAGTGGAAGAAATGCGTTCTCCGCCTGGAACTCACCAACCTCCTGAACCAGCGCAGCTACGCCTACACCCTCTTCGACGGCATCAACACCTACACCTACGACTACGCCCTCTGCGGTCGCACCGCAATGCTGAGACTGACATTTAAATTGTAAAGCAGTTAAAGACAACATAAAGAAGATTAGTTAAACAAAGTAATTATTGTTCAAGACCTATTGGCAACCAAGAGGGTGTGTCAAACTGGCACACCCTCTTGTACTACAAAGATACAACATTTTCGGGCGAAATCCAAATCTGCTTTGATTCATGTTTTATCAGTATTTATCTGCTTTACTGTCGCAAATTCTTACCCTCCAGTGTTGCATTTTTAAAGGAAACTTCAACAACGGGATGCTCTCTGCGAAGAACGGGATTTGAACACTTCTTAACTCTGCGCCCAGCTTCATCCAGCATACAAAAGAAACTCCCGAATATTTTCGTGAAAAATATGAAAACATTAGGGAGTCGCTTATTCTTCAGCAAAACGATGAACGAGTAGCTTGCCAACAAAAATAATCGGCTTTCGAGTCAAACTATTTCGTTTACTTGTCAACTCATCAACTTGCTTGCTTGATCTGCCAACCAACAATCGCTTTACATTCTGATTTCTGGAATACCCGTAAGGTCACCACGAACGATTTCGAAGTCGGGGTGTACACCATAGAATGCCTGTGGGTCAACCTGCGTATCTTCGGGGATGTATGCACGCTTGAGGTTGGGGCAGTTTTCAACTGCGTAAGCCTGAAGTTCTGTAGTTCCAGGAGCGATGATGAGTTCTTCCATGCCGTGGAGGTTGATGACGTAGTTCTTCTCCATCACTGCAATAGGCAGGAGTTCAACAACCTTCATTGCCTGAGGAATGTAGCAAAGCTGTGAGCCCTTCTTGTAATAAAGTACACCACAATGGCTCATAAGTTTTGTATTAGCTTCGTCGAGATAAACAGCTTCGATGTTGGGCGCAATGCGGTTGTCGTTAAGACCAACGTAGCTTTCTCCAAAGGTTTCGATGTTGCTGCCAATGTAGAGTTCGCGCACGTTAGAGGGAAGGGGCACGGAGGGATTGAAGCTCGTAATACGGATGCCGCCTGCGCTGTAGGGCACAACCAATGCGTCGTCCGATTCCTTCACACACTTGAGGTTGAAGTGCTTGTCGTTATAATTGCAAACGTAGTTGGACTCTGCAAAGATATCAATATCTACAGAGAGTGGCACGAGGTGCGTGTAGCCCGTAAGGGGTTCTACTGCCCAGCGACCATTGTTAGTAGGGTCGCTCACCCACCATTTGTTGTTATAATATACATAGTTCCATGCATGACCTCCGAGCGGTTCGAGCATACCATTGATGTTAACAACGGGGATGCCTTGCGTATGGAGCATCGTGTTGAGGAGGTTGGCATAACCCTGACACACGCCCTGCTTGTCCTTGAACACAGGATAAGGATTGTTGTCTGCCCAATTGTACTTCACGTTGTTAACAATCCATGTAAAGATTTTATCGTAAACATCGGCATCTTTTTCAAGTCCTTCAACAAGTTTGTCTGTAAATTCCTTGATTTCATCGTACTGCGCCTCGGTAATTTCAAAATTAGGCATACCGGTGTCGATTTCAGGGCCGAGTTTGTCGAGCAATGTGAAGACGGCACGAATCGAATTGGCATTGAGTTTCGAAGATTTATCCTTTTCAGGGAAACTTGCCATCGTTTCAAACTGTACATTCTCAGTTGTCGCATCAGTTTGGAGCAGTGTCACATCGTCATCGCTGCTACAAGCGCTAAAACAACCCGCAGCAAGACAGAGGGGAAGAAAGTAGTAATGAATTTTCATAGTTATGGTTATTTTTTGATTTTGTTTCCGGATGCAAAGATATAGTTATTTTTCAATATTAACAATTAACTACGGCTTATATGCTCATTTTTAACATGTATAAACATTAATTGAAAAATTTCCAAAGGTAGCCTTACCGAAAATTTATTTCCACTTTATCCATTAGTTAATCCATACTCATGCGCCAAAGCCACTTCGAGGGGCGTCGGTTCGTAGCCAAAGTCGCTTTTTGCCTTCGAGCAATCAAGCGGAGTGAAAGTGGGGCGCGGTGTAGCCTCCTGCATGTCGGCGGTATTTACGGGCTGAATAAGATTGGCATCCAAACCAAAGAAATCAGCCACACGCACAGCCAATTCGGCAATACTCAACTGCTCGCCACCTGCCACGTGGTAAACTCCCGAATATTTGCTTTCGAGCAGCGCCACGGTAGCAGTTGCAATATCTTCCACCCACGTTGGTGTACGCCACTGGTCGGCTGCAGCAGTGAAGCTCTGCCCTTGTGACAAGCGTTGCTTCACGAGTTCTACGATGTTGCCATGCTGCCCTGCAAGAGGTCTGCCGTAAACCACCTCGATGCGGAGCACTGCATAGTCCTGGCACACAGCGCTAATCACCACCTCGGCCATGCGTTTCGTGCGACCATAATGGTTCACAGCATTGGCTGCATCGGTCTCGACATAAGGTGTAGGTTTTCTACCATCGAAAACAAAGTCGGTTGACAAATGCAGCAGGCGACAATCATTCGCCGCACACCAACGTGCCAGCATATCGGGCACAGCGACATTGAGCGCCAATGCCTCATCGGGGTGTTGTTCACAATAATCAACCACAGACAGTGCTGCAGCATTGACGACAACATTGGGCGCAAAAGCCTGCAACAAGCGCTCCGTAGCAGCCGCGTCGGTCATATCGATTTGCGCAAAATCGTAACCACCAGTGGGCAGCAAATCCTCACTACGCGACACAGCCAACAACTCATGCTCGCCTTGTGCTACAAAACGCTGCAAAATGCGACGACCTACAAAACCATTGGCTCCAAATATAATGATTCGCATAATTAATATTTTTAAGTTTACTATACATTATCAGGCAAGAAAAAACTCTACCTGCATTCTAAACTCGGTAAAATTACACAAATCGCATAGAACGCAGGCATACGCATGCATTTTTTTTATTTAATTACGCTAAATAAATAACTTGGGACATTTTTAATTTACTATGTTTTTATCAACATTTATAGATTTGTCTGTTGGCCACTTTCGTCTTTGTTCATCAGTCACATAGTCCGCTGTACTCCATCATCAAAAAAAGAATTTCAATCAAAGATTCAATCGAAAATAAAAGTCTGTAATTCTTTTCTTGGCACAAAGAGAATGCCTAAGTAGTACCTAAAAAATTATTTTTAGGAGAAAAAACTAAATCACCTGTTCAACGAATCAACACTTTGCGACAGCAAATCAGAGTCACCCGACATCGGTAAGCCTTTATTATTAAGAAAATTTGGTTTGACAGACAATTTATCCTATTTTTGCAATTTTTAGAAAATTCATAAAGCTATGACTGAAAAAGAAAAAATGCTACGCCAAATGATGTACGATGCGAACTACGACGAAGAACTGATAACCGAACGCAAGCTGGCTAAAGACTTGTGTTACGACTTCAACCAACTGCGTCCATCGGACGAAGCGAGCCAGCAGGCTGTACTGAACAGACTATTAGGAAAAGTCGGCAAAAATACTTGCATTGTAGCCCCATTTTGGTGCGATTATGGATACAACATTGAAGTAGGCGAAAACTTTTTTGCCAACCACAACACAGTAATCCTTGACGGCGCAAAGGTTACATTTGGCAACAATGTTTTCGTAGCGCCCAACTGCGGATTCTACACAGCAGGACACCCCATTGACGCTGAACGACGCAACCAAGGATTGGAGTACGCGTACCCCATCACCATTGGCAACAACGTATGGATAGGCGCAGGAGTACACGTAATGCCTGGCGTAACGATTGGCTCGAACGTCGTTATCGGTGGTGGCTCCGTAGTTGTGAAGGACATCCCCGACAATTCCGTGGCCGTCGGCAATCCCTGCAAAGTAATTCGCACAATCACCAAAACCGACAAGCTAAGTGACATAAAAACATAAGCCACCGCGCTTACCTTTCATCATATATATAAAATGAGATGCGGTTAGGAAGAGTTTAAAATAAATTTCAATCTTCACTCACCATTCATCATTTTTGTATAAAATGAGATGCGGCTCGGAAGAGTTTGAAATAAATTTCAATCTTCACTCACCTTTCATCATTTTTCTGTTTGCAAAGAAAGAAGAAAGAGAAAGGCAACAAAAAGACAACCTAAAAAATAACAACTTTTAATCGAGAATGAAGCGGGTTATTTTTTATATATTACTTAACAATGCCGACCCGATATTTGAAACAGACTAAAAAATATTTCTTCGCCGAATCATGAAGTTTAACTCAGAATACAATTAACTTTGTATGAAGGAATTAAACTGCATGTACACATACAACAAAAACCATATTACATGGAAAACATCACACGAAGAATTGAGACTTATCAAAAACTGTCACCACAGGCAATGCAGGCATTTCAAGATGAAATGAAACTTCTGAAATTACCAAAAAATACGATATTAGTAACATCGGGAATGGTAGACAATAATGTGTATTTTATTGAAAAAGGAGTGACGCGTTCTATTTTTCACAAAGACGATTTAAGCACAACTACATGGTTCAGCATGGAGGGCGACATCACGTTTGGCATGTATTCGCTCTACCACAATCAACCCTCCGTAGAAAGCGTAGAAACGCTAACCGATTGCACGCTCTACGTGATCTCTATCGAAAGGCTGAATCATTTGTACAACACCTACATAGAAATTGCCAACTGGGGACGCATACTTCATCAGGACGTAAATCGCCTAATGAGCCACATCTTCGTTGAACGTCTGCAAATGTCACCTGCCGAAAGATACCACTGTTTCCTGAAGCACTTTCCAGGACTCACCAATCGCATCAAGCTAAAATACATAGCAGAATTCCTGGGAATGTCCATCTACACACTAAGCCGAATTAGGGCAAACAAAGAATGAAGATTGTAGCATCTCATTGTGTAGACTGAAGAAAAATTTGCTCTAAAGCAAAAAAACTATTGCCATCCGACTTAATGTGCTACTATCAAACTCACGTAAGAAGATATATTTATATTTTTGCATTAGGTTTAGTAGACAAGTTGATAGGTACGAGTAGACGAGATGGTTAGACTCGAGCGCTTGTTTGCACGCTGACTTGCATTCCGCACGGCAGTTGTACTCTGTACTCTATCTGTTGTACCCTGTACTATAAAAAAACAATCTTACATACAATTATGTCACAACAACAAATCATCTCCTCGGCATCGTTTGCCGACACAAAACCGCACTACGAGCTGCTCGACGGACTGCGCGGAGCAGCTGCGCTTATGGTGGTGTGGTACCATGTATTTGAAGGTTTTGCCTTTGCCGAAGGCACTGCTATCGAAACTTTCAACCACGGACACCTCGGCGTAGATTTCTTCTTTATGCTCTCGGGTTTTGTAATTAGCTATGCCTACGACGACCGCTGGCATAAGGGCGCTGGAGGGTTGACGATAGGCAACTTCTTCAAGCGCCGACTCATCCGCCTCCACCCCATGCTCATTATGGGCGCAATCATCGGGTGCATCAGTTTCTTCATCCAGGGCGGTGTGAAATGGGACGGAACGAGTTCGCCTACAGAGTGGGTAATGCTTGCGCTCCTGTTGGCAATGCTCTTCATCCCTGCTTATCCCGGCGCCGGCTACGACGTGCGCGGCAACGGCGAAATGTTTTCGCTCAATGGTCCGAGTTGGTCGCTGTTCTTCGAATACATTGGCAACATTCTTTATGCGCTGTTCATCCGTCGTCTTAGTACAAAAGCACTCGCGGCACTCACATTAATCAGCGGCATCCTATGGGGAGGTTTTGCGGTGACAAACGTATCGGGCTACGACATGCTCGGCGTAGGCTGGACGCTCGACGGTGCAAACTTCTGGGGCGGATTACTCAGAATGATGTTCCCCTTCACGCTGGGTATGCTCCTTGCTCGCAAATTCAAACCCACGAAGGTAAAGGGCATCTTCTGGATTGCCATTGCCGTGATGTTTGCCCTCTTCTCCGTGCCCTATATCCCAGCCGACATCATCCCCGGAGCTGAAGGATTGAGCGTAAACAGCGCATACGAATTTCTGTGTGTAGCATGCGTATTCCCATTTATTGTATGGTTTGCCGCTTCGGGCAGTCTGGAAAACGTCGTTTCAAAGAAAGTGTGCAAATTTCTTGGCGACATCTCCTACCCTCTCTATATTGTGCACCACCCCGTGATGTACCTCTTCTACGCTTGGTTGATTGACAACAAACTCTACAACCTGGGCGATACTTGGCAGATGGTTATCATCGTTTTCGCAACAAACATCACGCTGGCTTTCGCTTGCCTCAAACTTTACGACGAACCCGTTCGTCGCTGGCTGACAAAGAAGTTCATCAAAAAGAATGCCTAACAACCGGCCTACATATACACAAGGCTAAAAAAACGCTTGCCGTCTCCCTAAGTGGGGATGGCAAGCGTTTTTTTCTATTCATTCATCTTTATACTTCGCAGCGCAAGGACTGCTATCAAGTAGCACCTACTCCACCTCGTTCAGGAACTCAAGGCTGTCGGCATTAGCAACAACGCAGATAGGTACTTCCTTGTTAATCGTTCCTGCCAGCAGAGCGTGGCTCAAAGGATTGAGCAACATGCGCTGCAACGCGCGCTTCACGGGTCGTGCTCCAAAGTTGGGGTCGTAGCCCTCCTTTGCAATTAGTGCCACTGCCGAATCCTCAAGTCGTAACGTCACACCCTGTTCCTCCAGGCGCTTGCAGACTGCGTTTGCCTGAAGACGAACAATCTGCTGAATATGGCTTTCAGAGAGCGGATGGAAGAGGATAATGTCGTCAATACGATTCAGGAACTCAGGACGGATGGTAGCCTTGAGCAAGCCCATCACGTTTTCCTTCACTTCGTCCTCATGTGCTTCGAAGTAAGTAGCCACGTTGGTCTTTGCCTCAGCAGCCTTGTCGAGCGCCTGCTGAATGAAGGTACTGCCGAGATTGGAGGTCATGATGACGATCGTGTTCTTGAAGTTAACAACACGCCCCTTGTTGTCCGTAAGGCGTCCGTCGTCGAGCACCTGCAGCAGGATGTTGAACACATCGGGATGGGCTTTCTCTATCTCATCGAAGAGCACTACGGAATAAGGCTTGCGACGCACAGCCTCGGTGAGTTGTCCGCCTTCATCGTAACCCACGTATCCCGGAGGCGCACCTACAAGGCGGCTCACACTGTGCTTTTCCTGATACTCGCTCATATCGATGCGCGTAAGCATCTGCTCGTCGTTGAAGAGGAGCTCTGCCAAAGCCTTGGCAATCTCCGTCTTTCCGACACCCGTAGCCCCAAGGAAGATAAAGGAACCGATGGGGCGGCGTGGGTCTTGCAGTCCGGCGCGACTGCGCAACACGGCATCAGCAACAGCTGTCACTGCTGCATCCTGACCCACAACGCGCTCGTGGAGGTCGGCATCGAGGTGCAACAACTTCTCGCGCTCGCTCTGCTGCATACGACTCACGGGAATGCCCGTCCAACGGCTGACGATGTCGGCAATGTCGTCGGCAGTGACAACTTCCTTAACCATGGCTTCGCTACCCTGACGGAGTTTCAGCTGCTCGCCCAGGTCAACGATTTTAGCATCGAGTTCGGGAAGATTGCGATAACGAATTTCTGCAACACGTCCGTAGTCGCCCTCGCGCTCCAAGCGTTCGGCATCGAAGGTGAGCTGCTCGCGCTGCTGTTTGAGTTGCTGAATTTCGGCAAGCACACTGCGCTCGCCCTCCCACTTGGCCTTCATGCCCGAAACGGCTTCTTCGAGCATCGCAATGTCAGCATTGAGCGCATCGAGTTTCTTGTCGTCGCCCTCGCGTTTGATTGCCTCGCGCTCAATTTCGAGTTGACGGAGTTTGCGCTGCGCTTCGTCGAGTTCCTCGGGCTGCGAATCACGCTCCATACGGAGTTTTGCTGCCGCTTCGTCCACAAGGTCGATGGCCTTGTCGGGCAAGAAACGGTCGGCAATGTAGCGATGCGAAAGTTGCACGGCAGCTATCAGCGCATCGTCCTGAATGCGCACACGGTGATGGTTTTCGTAGCGTTCTTTCAGTCCACGCATGATGGAGATAGCGTCCTCGGGCGAAGGTTCTTCAACGAGTACTGTCTGGAAACGGCGTTCGAGGGCTTTGTCCTTCTCAAAATACTTCTGATACTCCTCAAGCGTCGTAGCGCCAATGCTTCGCAACTCACCACGCGCAAGTGCGGGTTTCAGGATGTTTGCGGCATCCATCGCTCCCTCGCTCTTGCCTGCTCCAACGAGCGTGTGGATTTCATCGATAAAGAGAATGATGTCGCCCTCTGCCTCAACAACCTCGTTGACAACGCTTTTAAGGCGTTCCTCAAACTCGCCCTTATACTTGGCACCCGCAATGAGTGCGCCCATGTCGAGCGAAAACAAATGCTTATTCTTCAAATTCTCGGGCACGTCGCCACGCACAATGCGCTCTGCTATGCCTTCAACGATGGCAGTCTTTCCGGTACCGGGTTCGCCTATAAGGATAGGATTGTTCTTCGTACGGCGACTCAGGATTTGGAGCACTCGGCGAATTTCATCGTCACGCCCAATGACGGGGTCAAGTTTGCCATTGCGCGCCTCATCAACAAGATTGCGCGCATACTTCTGCAGCGCCTGATAAGTGTCCTCGCTCGTGGGAGAATCCACCTTTTTTCCGTTGCGCAACTCCTTAATCGCTGTGCGCAAAGCCGCTTCCTTCAATCCGGCATCAGTCAGCATGCGCGAAGCCTTAGAAGGAGTGAGCAACACAGCAAGCAACATCATCTCGAGCCCTACAAAAGCATCGCCCTCCTTACTCGCCAACTCCTGCGCCTTCTTCATCAGAGCAGCCACCTCGTTGTCGAAATATGGCTCGCCCCCACCATTGACGCGCGGCAGGGTCTTCAACTCTGCATCAACTACTCTAAGCAGCATCGCAAGATTAGCACCCGCCTTTTCAAAAAGGAAAGGCACAACGTTTTCGCCCACGTGGAGCAAAGCGTAAAGCATGTGGAGCGCTCCAACCGCCTGCTGACCTCCGGCTTGTGCCGTCTGCACAGCTTGCTGGAATGTTTCCTGTACTTTGTTCGTAAAATTCTGTCCGTTCATAATTCTATTTTTTAATGTTTGATTTGCAATAATAATCAATTACGTTCTATAAGGTAAACCTTTATTATCTACTAAATGATAAATTCTTTTTTCTATATCTGGTAAATCATCATAAGTTCATCATGTGTAGAATTATATTGAGTGAAACAACGCAAGTAGCGCAAGCTTTCACTTAAGTAACTTGCAAAATGCGTGCCACAACTGATTTTTCAACACTTTTTTATAATTCATGCCAAAATGGCAGAAAAAACAGACACACATCTGCCATTTTGGCAGACAACATCTATTCCAATATCATCATAAAAACAAGCAAAGAAGTTGGTTTCATTCATAGACCAAAGGCTTTTTATGGCGGAAACACAGAAAAACACACATTCTAATCCAGTATATTGGCAACTAAGAAAAACAAACTTGCACCTTTCACAAACAAAACTCGCATTTTACACAAAAAAATACTAACAAACACTTGCATTATAGAAAAAAGTTTGTAACTTTGCATCGCTTTCGGAAACAAAGCTAACCGTTAAAGCTAACACGGTGCCCGTAGTTCAGTTGGTTAGAGCGTCAGATTGTGGTTCTGAATGTCGTGGGTTCGAGTCCCATCGGGCACCCCAAGGAGAGGCAACACCTCTCCTTTTTTGTTGTCTAAAACCGCTTAAATTCATTACCCAACAACCGATACAACACAAGCCGCAAAGTTCCCATCCGGAAAGCTTTGCGGCTTGGTTGCTTAATTGGCAGCTGGAAAAACGGGCCTACCGATTGTCGAGATAGAAAGCGGAGAATGCCTGCTTTATCTCATCGCGCACGCGGCGAAATTCGCTCATCACATAATCGTTACTGCCCACGACCTCGGAAGGGTCGTCGAATCCAATGTGCAAACGTTTGCCCACCTTGCCCCGAAAAACGGGGCACGACTCGTTGGCTCCGCCACAAACGGTAATGACATAGTCCCACGCCTCGCTTAAGTAAACTTCCACACTCTTTGGCGTATGCGAAGAAAGGTCAATGCCCACTTCCTGCATCACTTCGGCCGCACGCGGATTTACTTGCTGCGCAGGACGCGTGCCCGCAGAGCACACTTCCCAATCGGGAGCAAACGACTGCAAAAATCCGTGCGCCATCTGACTACGGCAACTGTTGCCGGTGCATAAAATCAAAACTCTCATAATGCGTAATTCAAACTAAGTAACGGTAAAATAATAAGTTGGGACAGTTTTAATTGTATTTTTAGTTGATTTCGTTTTTGTGAAGAAGGAGCATAGCGGGCTATGTGACTGATGAATAAAGACGAAAGCAACAAAAAGACAACTCTTTAAATGCCTCCATAAAACATTATTAATATAAAAAGTCCCAAGTTATTTTTTTAGCGTTACTAAAGTTGCACTTCCATAACTTTCGTAGGACAAGCCTTCACACAACGCTCACATTTAATGCAATCGGGATGCAGGTAACCGCTCTCATCACCACGCGAAACGTAGGGTGTCAGCTGCATTGGGCACACCTTGGCACAGCGCTTACACTTCATTTGACAAGCAGCCGACACGCACACACGGGGATATCCCTCCCTTTTACCTCGCGGAGTGACCCACGCCGAAAGTGTTCCCATAGGACAGAAACTACACCATGTTCGAGGAGCATATATCAATCCGAGTACCACTCCCACCAATGTTGTAACCAATACGATGTTCCAAAAAGTGCGCCCGATTCCTGCGAGCGTGAATCCGTTGAGATAAAGCTGCACTCCAAACATACTAAAGATAAAAATCAACATGAACACACGCATCGCCTTGCTACGCACAAACTCAGGAATAGGTTTGTGAGGCGAAAACCTGCTTACAACTTTGTCATAAAAACTGCCACGCGGACAAAAATGCCCACACCAATACCTACCCTTACGCACAGCCATTGCTACGGAACCAATCATGCAGACTATAGCCAACACACCAATTTCAGGCACAAAATAGGCAACAATTAAATACAAAAATAAAATCCAATACATAATAAAAGTTTAGTTTAAGAATTATGACATATAAGTCAATCAACTTCAGCAATAGCCGACGAAATTAGAAATACGATGAGCCACGACCGCTCTAAGCATATAAAAAACTGTGCTGCATTAATCGTAAATCAACAAATATTGCCGCTAAAAAAAAGAATGTACCAAGAAAAAATCAAACCTCTTTAGTGCAAGAACAATCGTTGAAAAAATTTCCGAACAATTCCTTAGCCAGTGCCCAATGTTCGCGATGAATACAATACTTTACTTTGGGAGGTTCGACCTCGCCTTGAATAAGTCCGGCGTCTTTGAGTTCCCTTAAATGCTGCGAAACAGTAGCTTTTGCAATCGGTAATTCTTCGTGAATACAACCAAAGCAGCAATCCTGCTTCTTGGCTAAAAATTGCAGTATAGCAATACGCGCGGGATGCCCCATTGCTTTTGCAAATCGCGCTATCTGCTCCTGGTTTATTGTATAATCTTTCATATCATTCATAGAAACGACCATAATGTTCGTAAAATTACGAACAGAACTCTGAACTTCCAAAAAATATCTGCGTTATTTTACACCACAGGTTCAAATATGTGAATCGGACATTAACAATACACAGCCGACAGACCAAAATACGGAGAAAATCCTTGCGCGAAGATACTGCTCAAATCGTATCGGTCGCAACAATTTTGTACCAAATTTACGCTGATTCAAAGTGAATATTCCGTGCATATTCACAAAAATGCTAAAACCCAAAATTTGTTTACAAATTTTAACAAATTGACAAATATCAGAAAATACAAAGTTTTAACAATTATTAACTTATTAGCGCTGAAATCGGAGGTTTTCGCGCCGAAATCGGTCGAAAAAGTTACGACATCGGAGGTTGTGAAAACAACATCGGAGGTAATTTTAACAACCTCAAAGCTTGTTTTAACAACCTTTGAGGTTGTTTTTGCCATTTTGGGGCCGAAAAAAAGGGGAAACCGCGTGGTCTCCCCTTCTGTACTACAAAGATACAACATTTTTGAGCGAAATCCAAATTCGCTTTTTTCGCGAATTTAGAATATTTTAACAATTCGACACTACGTTTGCAATCTCAGAGTTTACAATTTACGTCGCGTTTTGTAAAGTCCACTTTCACCGCTCGTGCATAAATATGTGCATATTTGCATAAAAATGCCGTTTTATGCATATTTTTATATTGCTCAGAAGCTACATATATAGCAACAATCATGTTTGAAAAACTCTGCCCAAAGGCAGGCACGGACTACACAACCTCAAACTTCAGAATTCAAGATTCGGCAGCCACAACTCCCTGAACGAACCTGCGCATTTGCTCAACCGGCATGCCACGCCTGTCGGCGTAGTCCGAAAGTTGTTCGGCGGTTATCGCTCCCACGGAGAAATATGCAGCCTGCGGATGCGCAAAGATAAGGCCCGAAACGGAGGCATGGGGCACCATCATGCCGCTCGATGTGAGCGAAATGCCAAGGTCGGCAAAGCACAAAAGTTTGTCGAACTCAAAATTCAAACTCATGTCGGGCAAACAAGGATAGCCCACCGCAGGACGAATGCCCACGCGCGGCGCTGCTTCGCCGCATGCCCACTCATTATTATATATGTCCGTATGAATTTGCTCCGCGGCGGCTTCGGCCAAACGGTCGGCCAGGGTTTGGAGGAGCATACTTTGATAATCGTCCGCCCCACTCAGAAAAGCCGAAACATCGACCGAGGTGGCAAAAATACCAATGCGGTTGCCCACAGGATGGGCGCACCATTGCGGAGCTACGTAATCGGAAAGACAGCGGCAAACGTCGCCCTCACTCCCCACCACTTGCTGACGCAAACATGGAATACGAACCGCGCGGCCTGCAACTTCGACCCAAATATCATCGCCCCGGCTCACGGCATCCACGACCATCGCCTTTGCCCTGACGAGCAAACCGCGACTTTCAAGGTCGTTCAAGGTGCTCATGGCTTCGTCGAGCAACGCGCGTGCTTCGCTCGAAGCCGCAGCATCGCCCTTCAAGCCCCAAGCATGGAGGAAGTGGGGCCAACTGATGAGCTGTCGGAGCGATGTGGGCGTGTAGGTTTCGATTAGCGTCATGCTCGCTCAAAGCTTACGGCTTCGCCCATAGGTGCATCGCTGACGATGACTCCGTCTTTGTAAACCGCCTTGCCGTTGCAATAGGTGCTCACCACCTTCCAATCGAACGTGCGACCTTCGAGCGGACTCCACTTGCATTTGCTCTCAACGTCGGCAGCACTGAGCGTCCATTGCGCATCAGGGCGCACCATTACGAAGTCGGCCTTATAACCCCTGCGCAGGTAGCCGCGCTCTGCGATGCTGAATCGCTGCGCCGGATGGTGGCAAGCCAGCGCTACGAGGCGCTCCAGCGTCAACACACCTTCGTTCACCAACTGCAAGAGCGACACGAGCAAAAATTGCACCATCGGCATGCCCGAAACGGCTTTTGCAGCTCCGCCTTGCTTTTCAGTAATGAGGTGGGGCGCATGGTCAGTGCCGATAGTGAAAATCCTTCCGTCGGCAAGGGCTGCGCGCAGAGCGGCTCTGTGGTGCTCACCCTTCACGGCTGGATTACACTTGATGCGAGCACCAAGCGTAGCGTAGTCGGCGTCGGTAAATACGAGGTGAGGCACGCACACTTCTGCCGTGATATTAGCACTGTCGGCGTCGAAAAGTTGGAGTTCGTCGGCGGTAGTGAGGTGCGCCACGTGCAACTGCGCACCATATTCGCGGGCAAGGTCAACAGCCAGCTTTGTTGACAGATAGCAAGCCTCAGCCGAACGAATTTCGGGGTGGAGTTCCACTGCCGGGTCGTCGCCATGCGCTGCTTTGGCGGCTGCCATATTGGCATTGATGGTGTTCGTGTCCTCGCAGTGCGTCATGATGGGCAATCGGGCGGATTGGAACAGTTTTCGGAGTGCCTCTTCTTGATCGACGAGCATGTTGCCTGTTGACGAACCCATAAATAGTTTGATGCCACACACCTTTGTGGCGTCAAGTTGCCGGAGCACGTCGATATTGTCGTTTGTAGCTCCGAAGAAGACGCCGTAGTTCACGCAGCACTGCGCAGCAAACAAGTCCATCTTCTCAGCATAAGCATCGAGCGTGGTTGTTTGTGGCACAGTGTTGGGCATGTCGAAAACGGTCGTCACGCCCCCGGCTGCGGCCGCACGGCTCTCGTGGAGGATGTCGGCTTTGTGCGTGAGTCCCGGCTCACGAAAATGCACGTGGCAGTCAATCAGCCCCGGGAGCAGATAGAGTCCCGTGGCGTCAATCGTTTCGTCGGCGGCAATGGTTGCGACCTCGGCATCTTCAACAAACTTTGAAATCTTATCGCCCTCAACGAGCATGTTGCCCACAAATTGCTTGCCCTCGTTCACGATGGTGGCATGCAGAATAAGCGTTGTATGTGACATAATCTAAGGTTTCTTTCCTGAAATTAATAATTCATGAATCAAAAAAAGCGGCCACCAAGCCCCGACATCAACAGTCGTAGCCTGGGCCGCAAAACTTTTATAATACAGCAACACTGTGGCTGCTACTTACGAGGCTTGATTTTTCCAAACATCGATGCCAATCGCAACTTCACCACGCCAAAGAGCGCTTCGCCAAAAATGCCGCCACTCATTTTGCTGGTTCCCAATTCGCGATTCACAAAGATTACGGGCACTTCCTTAATCTTGAATCCGAGTTTATAGGCTGTAAACTTCATTTCAATCTGGAAAGCGTAGCCTTTGAAGCGGATAGCGTCGAGGTCAATCGTTTCGAGCACCTTGCGGCGGTAGCACTTGAAGCCCGCCGTGGTGTCGTTGACAGGAATGCCCGTGATAAGCTGCACGTATTTTGAGGCATAGTAACTCATCAACACGCGCCCCATGGGCCAGTTCACAACATTTACACCCGTAATGTAGCGCGAACCGATGGCAACGTCGTAACCCTCGTCGCGAACGGCTTTGAGCAATCGGGGCACGTCCTTCGGGTCATGACTGAAGTCGGCATCCATCTCGAAGATGTAGTCGTACTGCTGCGCCACCGCCCACTTAAATCCGGTGATGTAGGCCGTACCGAGTCCCAACTTACCCTTGCGTTCGATGATGTGGAGGCGGTCCTTGAAGTCCGTCGCCATGAGGCGTTTCACAATGTCTGCCGTTCCGTCGGGCGAGCCATCTTCGATTACAAGGATGTCAAATCCATCCTCCAGCGCCATGACGGCACGAATGATTGCCTCGATGTTTTCCTTCTCATTATAAGTAGGGATAATTACTACACTTTTTCCTGGTTGCATAAATTTAGTCAAAAAAATTAGGGAAGTCAACGATGTATAAAAGCCGCTCTGCAAAACGCTCTTTGCAATTCGCACGCACAAATCGCTCAGCAAAGAAAGCATTTATTCTGCAAATGTAATAAAATCAAGCGACACAAACTCTTTGTTGCCCGAAATCTTTCGTAGCAAACAAAGAAAATCCTTAACTTTGCCCCATATTACAACTAAAAAAATAAAATACCGACTATCTATGAAGAAATTTCTCTCCGCGCTGACACTTTGCGCCGCAACGCTCACCGCAACTGCTCAGCAGTACACCATTGAAGGCACAGCCCCCGAAGGAGTATTGAAAGTGTACATCAAAAATTTTGAATCAAAGTCCGTTGACTCCACGTTCGTGTCGCAGGGCAAATTTTCGTTCAAAGGCGATGCTGAAGGAAAGCTGTTTGCACAAATTTACACCGATGACCGCCGCGATGTCTATGTCGTACTCGATGGAAACGTAAACATCAATTTTGCGGACGCCACCGTCACCGGTTCGGAGGACAACAACCTGATGAGCCAATGGAAAAAGCGTCTTGAGACCAACGAAGCAGAGATAAAGTCTATCATGCAGCAGTATCAGGCAAAGAAGCAAGCCGGTGAGTCCGACGAAGCACTTAAGCCCCTCATCGAACGCTACAATGCGCTTTCGGCAGAAACAAGCAAGAATGTCATCACACTCTGCGAAACATATCCCAACCTTAAGTTCCCAGCACTCTTCCTCGCCTTCTACGCCTCAAACCTCGACCGCGAAGAAGTCGTACGTATTGCAGACATGAAGCCTGCTTACCTCGACCTCTCGCTCGTTGCGCGCCTCAAGACATACATCAACGGATGGCGCAGCCAAATGCCTGGTGCTATGGTTCAGAACTTCGCTATGGCCGACACTACAGGCACCGTACGCCAGCTCACAGATTTTGTAGGCAAGGGCAAGTATGTACTCGTTGATTTCTGGGCAAGCTGGTGTGGTCCCTGCCGCAAGGAAATTCCTGGTGTTAAGGAAGCATATGAAATGTATAAGGACAAAGGTTTTGACATCGTAGGCGTTTCGCTCGACAACAACAAGAAGGCTTGGGTAGGCGCTATCAACAAATACGAGCTCCCCTGGCATCATATCTCAGACCTCAAGGGTTGGCAGTGCGAAGGCGCTGCACTCTACGGAGTAAACGCCATCCCGGCAACTCTTCTTTTCGACCCCGAAGGCAAGGTCATCGCATCTGGACTTAATGCCGAAACGCTGAAACAAAAGCTCGCTGAAATTTTTAAGCAATAAAAAAGAAAGGTCCTTAAATTCTTTAGCAACTCTATCGGCACTAAGGATTTTAAGGACCTTCGTACTTACTGAAACTCACACACAACCTTTAAACTCATACCTCACAACTATGCAAACATTTTTGAAAAGCGCAGCTGTCCGCGCGCTGCTCATCCTACTCATGGGCATAGGCTTGATTGCCTACGCCGACATTGCACCGACAATGATTGTACGCGCCCTTGGGTTGCTCTTCATCATCCCGGGACTGGTAACAACACTCAGCGCTTTCGCTTCAAAACCCTCGGGAGCACCGATGTTGCCCTCCGTCGTTGGGGGCGGCAGCATCTTCTTCGGCGTTATCCTGCTGTTGCTGCCCGGTCTGTTCGTCGGCATACTGATGTACTTGCTGGCAGCGTTGATTATATTGGTAAGTGGAATGCAGTTGTTGCGATTAATCCAAATGCTGCGCGAGGGGATGAGCGTCAATATCTTCTACTTCGTCTTTCCTATTGCAACGCTCATCGCAGGTATTTACATCCTCGCCTACCCTAACGAAACGGCAAGCCTACCTTTCGTCATCATGGGCTATGCAGCAACGATTTATGCCGTATGCGAACTCGTTTTGATTCTGAAATCTTACTTCTACCACCGCTCTTTGCGTAAGGCAGAGCGGGCTATGCAGGCTGAAGCCCACCCTACTCCCGATGTTCAAGAATCTGCGACTGACGAAGCCGAAGTCGAGTTGCTTATTCAGGACGACGAACCAAAAAACGTTTGATTTTATGACAAACAAAATTCATTTTCAATGTGATTACACCGAAGGCGCTCACCCTGCTATCCTCGAACGCCTCGCTACGACAAACATGGAGCAAACCGTGGGCTACGGTGAGGATGCTTACTGCGACGCAGCGCGCGATAAGATTCGCCAGGCTTGCGGCAATGCCGACCTCGACGTTCACTTCTTAGTGGGCGGCACGCAGACCAACGCCACCGTCATCTCTCACTCGCTACGTCCCTTCGAAGGAGTGCTTGCAGCAGAAACGGCGCACATCGCCGTGCACGAAACCGGTGCCATCGAACACGCCGGCCACAAAGTGCTCACCCTTGCCGCTACCGACGGGAAAATATCCGCCCAGCAAGTGCGTACACTCATGGAAGAACACCTTGCAGACAGTAGCTTCGAACATACCGTGCGCCCTGCAATGGTTTATATTTCCTTCCCCACTGAGTTAGGTACGCTCTACCCCAAAGCCGAACTTCAAGCATTGCGAAGCGTCTGCGATGAATATAAACTTCCTCTCTTTCTCGATGGTGCACGCCTTGGCTACGGACTTGCAGCCCCTTCGTGCGACCTCACACTCGCAGAGGTAGCACAACTCACCGATGTCTTCTACATCGGAGGCACAAAAGTAGGCGCACTCTTTGGTGAAGCCCTCGTCATCAGCCATCCACTAATAAAATCCCATTTCCGCTATAGCATCAAGCAAGGCGGAGGTATGCTTGCCAAAGGAAGACTTCTTGGACTCCAGTTCGACACACTCTTTACCGATGACCTCATGGGGAAAATTTCACAACATGCCATCCGTCAAGCCCTCCGCATCCGCGAGGCGCTCAATGCATGCGGCATCCACTTCCTTGTCGAAACGGACACCAACCAACTCTTTCCCATCCTGCCCAACGCATGGCTCAAGCAACTCGAATCGCGTTTCCAATTCTCTTTCTGGCAGAAAACAGACGAGCAACACTCTGCTGTGCGCATTTGTACAAGCTGGGCAACTACAGAAGATAATGTTAACGCTCTTATCGAAGCCATCCAGCTACTCCATTCAAAAGCAAACGCCTAATTTTAGCATTAGCAAATAAGTGGGTGTGTCAAAACTGGCACACCCACTTTTTATATTACAAAGTCCCGACTTTCACAAGCCAGGCGCCTTGCCTTTTGGATTTCCGACGCACGCGTTTCCACCACAAGTAATAGCCCGTCAAGGGAAGCGACGCGCCGACGAGGACTGCAAGTAGCCAAATCCATCGACCTAAAGTTCCGGCGAAGGTTCCCGTGTGTAGGGTGAAAATCCACCCACTGATTTTGCGGCTGTAGGGGGATGCTTCGTAGGGCATTACTTCGGTAATTGCGCCCGAGGCGTCAAGGGTGTATTGATCGGCAGCGCGCGCATTGCCCCACGCTTCGCGTTTCACCGATGCGCTTCGAGGCTTGAGCGTTATCTGCTGGAAGGAGCCTGCAGCCTGTTGTACGTTCTCCAAAGCTTGTTGCCAAGCAAAGTCTTTGCGGCTGCCGCCCTTGCCCTTTTGGCGGTCTTCTCCCGAAGGTGCAGAATGCGCGGGCGACGCAGCAGGTGCAGCTCCGAAAAGGGCATAGAACCCGTCTTTATACCATTTGAACGACCACGTCAACCCTGTTGCCGCCATGAGCAGCAAGAGGGCGAACGTGAATGCGCCACCCGAGAGATGCAGACCGTGAAGGAAGGGGCGCAGTCCGCGACGCACGGGAATCTTCATGCTGGCACGGAGGGCGCGGGTGGACTTTGGCCACCACAGGATGAGCCCCGTGATGAGAATCAGCAGGAAGAGCAGCGTGCTGGTGCCGACCAGGAGTTTGCCCCAGCCAATGCTGCCATCTTCTGCCCGAGCGGGGCCGAGCAACCAGCGGTGCAGTTTGAACATGGTGGCGAAGAAGGGTGCGCGCTGCGGACTTCCTAACACCTCTCCCGTATAGGGATTTACATATATGCTTGCCTTACGGGGCTTTGAGAGGGAGAATTGGTAGGAGCGCAGGGAGTCGGCAAAAATGGTGGCACCCGTGATTTTGACATCGTCGGGCAATGTAGATTGCGCTTGTTTTACCAATACATCAAGCGGAAGGCGCACGTCCTCGCTCGGAGTTACATACTGCAAATGGCGTTGGGCGCTGGGCGCAAAGTCTTTCTCCACCGCCAGCATCGCTCCGCTTAAGCAAATCAACGAAATTACGATGCCGAAAGGCAGGGATAGGTAGAGGTGAACCTGCTTGAAAAGTTTTTTTATCTGTCTTTGAGAAGGCATAATCAGAGGGTTGTGTTGTGGTTTAGGAAGGCGGTGGAGACAGGTCGGATTATCTTGAAACTTCCAGGCGTCCTACTCCGTTAATATTGGTAGCTTCGACTTCCAAACCCTTTGTAGCAACGGCGGTGTTACAATCAATGGCATAAATTGCGGGATAACCCGTTGCGGTGGTAATTGTAATATAAACTTTGTTGCCTTCAACGTAAGTTGTCTTGCCGAAACTGGTAATATCTTCGGGGGCAGGAAGACCCGTTACGTAGGTAAGCGTTTGGGTGTCGGCATTAAATAGGGCTAACTGATTTGCAATGAATCCCTTTTCGGTTAACGGGCGGTCGTACATGAGAAGTAAGAAGTTGTTTCCCCCTGCGTGCCAACTGTTCATGAAGGATTTTCCGCCCGAGAGGACTTCGAGGTTGATATAATAGTCGGGGTCGAATTCCTCCGTGCCGTTCTTGATGCGCACAACACCAGCAGGGAGCGAGGTACGCTGACGTGCGTCCGCCATTGTCTTGGCATAGGAGGGCGAGAACACATAAATATCACCGCTCTCGGCACGCCAAATCATTTGGTAATATTGCGATTTGTTGCGCCCGCAGGCATAGCTGATGCGTTCGTCTTTAATGAGTTTCTTGGTCAGCAAGTGTTCATCAGCAAAGATAGCAACCCAACATTCATCGGGATATTGTGTCCACTGAAGTTCATCCTTTTTATAAGCACTCGAATTGCTGCCCCCTGCCTCGGTCTTTACGAGGTCGGGATACTTTACAAATTTTCCACCATCGCGCTTTGTGCCATACTGGCTAAGCCCCATTGGCACTGCAGCGGTGAATAATTTGCCGTCGCGCTCTTCTATTCCCGACAAGGTGACATATTCACCGTTGCCCAAGAAGTTTTCGGAAATGTAGACGGTATTTTCGGTGTCGTTCGTAGTGTAAGTTTCGCGCTCTGTATCGAGATACGTCACCAAGAACGCCTTGGGGGTGTACCCATTCTCATCGTTCATTGCCGTAGGTCCGTCACCCGTTGCAAAGGTCATGACATAACGCCCAAAAGTGCCGTAAGTGGTGTAGCGACGCGTGGAATATTCTGCAGGGCGTGCCTCAATTTGTCCCCAATCATTGAGCATGTAGGAACGGGTCGTGGCATTATTTCCCTGGTTGTAGTTAAGGGCATACAAATAGCGGTTGGAGTGGAACACCCATTGCGAAGCGCCATCGTTTACAAGTCCGTTGCCCATAGCAGAAATGCGTCCTTCGTCGAGGGTTTGAGAGGTGAGTAACACGGGGACCGACCCGTTTGACCCTGTTACCGTTGCCGCAATGACATAAGTGCTTTGCGGAGCATCGGGGTTGGCGTCAGGGGTGGGAGACTCGGACATGGAATCGTCGTTGGAGCAAGAAAGGGTGAGCGCAAGCAAAAGGGTGCCTGCTGAAAGTGATTTTAGAAACTGTAAGTACATATTTTTTTGGATTTAATAGGTGTTGGCGTGTAAAAAGTGAGAGGAAGAATTTGTGCTTCCCGAGGTGCTGAAAAATATATGGGAGGTGCTGAAAACTAATTCGGACTTATTTCAAATTAAGTCCGAGATAGTTTTAATTAAGTCCGACTTTGTTTTGCGGGGTTCCCACTACTTTTTACCTTGCAGAAATATGCGCAGTTTTGCATAGATCGCGCGCCCGGGTTTCTGGAGACTAAAGTTGTCGTAAAGGCGGGCGTCGGTAAGGTTGCGGCATTCCAGCGCAAGGTTGTAGCGCCCATCGCGGAGCGCAAGGGCGAGGGCGACGTGGTGTGCCCATTGTGTGGGAACAATGTAGTCATTATTGTTCGCCCCAATGCGAGAGGCGTAATAACTGAAGGCATGTGTGTATTGCGCTTCGTAGGTCAGCGACAACTTGTTGCCTTTTCCGCAGAAGTTTTGCCAATTTACGGTAGCGTCGAAGTCGGCAAATTGGTAGGGAAGGTTAGGCATACGGTCTTTGTAGAGCAAGTTGGCCACCGAGGTGCCCATCATGGTGAGCATATTGTCGCGCGCGTCCATCTGTGTGAGGTGTCCGCCGATGTTTATGAGGTCGGCGTACTGGTAGCGCACGGAGAGGTTCATCCCCTTGGTCAACACTTTTCCATAGTTGACATACGAGGCCGCTTGCTTCCCACCCGAGAGCGAAATGATGTTGCGCTGAATGTAGTCTCTGGTATCGCGTACGATGAATCCCAGTTCGGCAAACAAGTCGTGGTGCTTTGTGTGCACATTATATATAAATGAGAGGTTGCCGTTGTGGCTCAATTCGGGGCGAATCTCAATGGCGCCCTGCTCCAAGTCTTCATCGCCAAAGAGTTCCTCAATCGTGGGGAGGCGCAAGGCTTTCTCGTAAGAAGCTTTCACGCTTAATCCTTTCAAGGGTAGGTTGTAAGCCACCGCGGTGCCGTATCCCCAATGCTGATGAGAGCGCTCGGCCTTCGTGAAGCTCGTGGCGTTGACATCCGTAGCCACTGGGCCTTGCGCACGTACGGAATAGAATTTCCCGAATGCCGAAAGCGTCAGCTTCTTTGAGGGTGTCCACACATAGGAAAGGCCGGAGATTTGCTTCGTAGTGCGCTTCTTAATAGCGTCCTTCTGTTCCACCTTCGCAAGCAGGGAAGTGTTAGCGCGCTCAAAGGCATTGTAGGTGTGACTCAAGGTAAAGGTGTGAGCGCGGCTGAGGGTGTAATCCACCTTTGCCGTGACATTCAGATTGTGATTTTCAGCGCGTGAGTGGAGTAAGGATTGCTCGCCCGGAGAATTGAGCGGTTTTGTTTCGCCCCGCCAATTGTACTTCACCTGTGCCGTGTCGACATTCGTGCGTTCGTTCTTGTTGTAATTCAGTGTGAGTGAGGCGTCAAGATTGTCCACAAAAAAGTTGCGCTTCCGCCATTGCAACGAGGGCATTAAGGAATGGCCGTGGCGATGTTTCTCGCCGTACACCGTTTCTTGGCGCACGCCCGTCTGAATCTCCTTATACTCCTGCGCATAACTCAAACCGAGCATCAAACGGTCCGCCCACGGACGCCCCACCCAACCTATTTTTGCGCTGAGTACCTCATTGTGATAAGTGTCGTTGAAGCGCTTCATGCGCTGTAAGTTGGAGCGGTCGATACGTCCCGTTTGGAAATCCTCAACAGGCACATCCACCTGGTAGTCATTGTCGGAGTAGTTCTGGTACGCCGTAAATTCATACGTAAATCCGTTGTCAAAGGAGTGCGAAAAGGCGGCGTGTGTGCGGTGTGTGTTAAACGAACCATAGGAATAGGAAGCGTCGAGTTGCCATCCCCTGGGGCGCTTGCCGGTGACGATGTTTACCACTCCGCCCAGGGCGTCTGTGCCAAATCCTACGGGCACAACGCCGCGAAAGACTTCAATGCGTTCGGCAAATCCTGCGGGAATATTTCCGATGGAAAAGGAACTGCCCACGCCTTCTTGAGGAACACCATCTACAAATATCTTTACGTGCTTGCTTCCAAAGCCGTCAATCATCAACTGTAGGTCAGAACCCACTCCACCCCCTTCGCGAAGCTTCACCCCAGGGGCTTTTGTGAGCGCATCGGCTATGGATTTTGTGCTTCCCTTCAAGGGGCGAAGGTCAAGGCTTACGGCATTGAGCGCCACTTGTGATGGGGCTTTTATCCCTGTGCCAACAACCACGGCTTCGCTCAAATGAGTGTCGGCGTGAGTCAGTGTGTCGGCGAGAAGGGGTTCGATGTTGTCTGCTTCTTCATGAAGGTGTGCAGCTTGAGATGTAGTGAAGCCCCAAATGAGGAGCGTCAGCAGCACGTTAAGGCGAGTGAAGTTCATAAGCGTAGTAGTTTTGCGTGTTGAGGAAATAACTTTTCATTTCAGGCTAACGCTTGAACATAAGTTTGTTAGAGAAGATGCAAAAAGTTTATTTCCAAATTCGGATGCAAAATTACGTAACAATTCATAGCCTTACAATCGCTAAAAGTAGGTATTTTGAAGGGCGAAAATCTGGAGTGCGCTCACTATATTTAGTGAGTTGTAAACCAGCAACAGAGTTATTTTTTTCGACAACACTTCTAATTTTCAGACTGATACTTATAATTTTGAGGGTGTGTCAAAACTGGCACACCCTCAAAATTTATTTTTATTTATATCACAAAGTCCCGACTTTCACAAGCCAGGACTTTGCTATTACCTAAAATATTTGTAACTTTAGGCATAATTATCTAAACATGACAAAGTTACATTTTCGTCCTTACATACCCAACCAATTGGTACTTTTTCCTCAACGAATTGATGAGAATATTGCAGACAATGATCCTGTCCGCATCATCAGTGCGATAGTTGATAATCTAAATCTTGACTCCTTTCATAAGTTATACAAGGAGTCAGGTCGTTGTCCCTATCACCCCAAGATGATGCTCAAGGTTATTCTATATGCCTGAGGGTGTGCCAGTTTTGACACACCCTCTTATATATAAAAGATATACTAAAATGCACTAAATTGTTAATCCTTCTTCATAACAGCTTCTGCCAAAGCTTCCAAAGCTTTAACATCTTCTGCCTTCACGGCACCTCTAATAGTGACTTTAGGCTCTACAATATCAATATTCTTCATCTGCGAGAGCATATCGTGCATCACGCGAGCCGCACAAGGCGCCCACGAACCGTTTTCGACAATGCCCACTCTACGATTTTGGTAGCTCTTAATCTTAAGATGGTGGAGAAAATCGTGCATGGGCGGAAACACACTTGCGTCGTAGCTTGCAGCACACACCACCATGTGGCTGTACTTGAAGGCATCCTCAACCGCCTCTGCCATGTCGTCGCGCGAGAGGTCCGCCACCGCCACTTTCTTAGCCCCCTTCTGACGCAGGATTTCAGCCAACTGCTGTGCAGCCACGGCTGTGTTGCCATGAATCGAGGCGTAGGCAACGAATATGCCTTCCACCTCGGGAGCATAGCGGCTCCAGGTGTCATAAAGTCCGATGTAGTAGCCCAAATTTTCCTTCAACACAGGACCATGCAAGGGGCAAATCGTTTGAATGTCGAGCGTAGCCGCCTTCTTGAGCAATGCCTGCACCTGAGCACCATACTTACCGCAAATATTGAAGTAGTAACGACGCGCTTCGCAAGCCCACTCGTCCTCGTGCGCAAGGGCGCCAAACTTTCCGAAGCCGTCTGCCGAGAAGAGCACGCGCTCCTTTGCATCGTACGTCACCATCACTTCGGGCCAGTGCACCATCGGCGCATGGAAGAACTGCAAAGTTCTGCCACCCAGCGACAAAGTATCGCCCTCCTCGACAGCAATGCAACGTGGAGCAAGGTCCACTTTGTCGAAGAACAAGGGAAGCATCGTTATCGCCTTGGGGGTTGCTACAATCTGAAGGTTTGGGAAACGCTCCGCCACTTCAGCGATGAGTCCGGCGTGGTCGGGTTCCATGTGTTGCACGATGAGATAATCGGGCTGTTTTCCGCCCAATACTTCCTGAAGATTCGCCCACCACTCAGCCGCCTTACGACGGTCAACCGTGTCGAGAATTGCAATTTTCTCGTCGAAGATAACATAGGAGTTGTAGGAAATTCCGTCGGGCACAATGTATTGGCTCTCGAACAAGTCGATATCCGTATCGTCAACGCCGATATATTTAATAGTGTTTGAGATTTTAAGGTCTGTCATAATTAAAGTCGAGTTTAGTAAATAATTTAAGGTTTCAAAAATGAATCTTACTTCGCGTCAATTCGTTCTTCAGTATGCAAATTTAAGGAAAAATCTGAAACTTATCAACACAAATACCCACTTTTACGCACGAAACAACAATCTCCCCTGCCCGATAAGTTTGGACAAGGGAGATTGTTTATTTTTTTGCGTTACTTAATTTTCAACTGTCCGTCTTCGATGTAAAGACCGCGTTCAGGAACTTGCTTTAATGGGCGTCCCATTAAATCGTAAAGGGGATATGCCCCTGTTTTTGCGGGCATCGTCACACCATCAATTGACGAAGGCAGCTCGCCAAACACCTTTAACATAAAAGCAGCGTATGCCTCGCGCAGAGCAGTCAACTGCTCAGCAGTAGCCTCCGAGGGCATGGGTTGCATCGCTGCCTTAAGCGCATCGGCTTCAGCCTGCGCCTGCTCAATCACCCAATACTGCTGCATGTTGTAGAGTTGCAATTCGCCGATGTGGAAGTAACCGCGCGAATTGCCCGCATCGCCAGTAGTTTTCAACTCAACCAACTGCACAGCCTTTGTCGTAGCAGGCAGCGCGAAGCGACGAACGAGCGTTTCCGTGCTACTTGCATAAGGCAAGTCGAGGTCAGCAACATCTACCACCGATTCATCGGCAAGGACAGCCTTAATACGCGCCTTTACAAGGTGGTCGGCTGTAGCATCACTGCGTCGACCGAAGCTCAGGTAAGCACCTGTCACAGGGACATCGGGCAAAGCTATCTGAATATAGTGGAGTCCATCGGCTACACTGCCGCCCTTCCATGTTGAATGCCAGAAAGTAGCCAGATTGCCGTCGAGCAGATTATTGATAGAGCCTTCAGCCGTTTCCGTATAGGGCGAAGAGAACTGTGTGCTTGAAGTAACAAGTTTTTCGCCCATGCCGCAAGAATCCAATGCCGCATATCCTAACGCCTTGAACTGAGCAAATTCTTCAGCCAAAGCAGTTCCTTCCAAAGGCAGGCTCGACTTCGCCTTGTTCCACGCAGGCACCACTTCGTAAATGCGCGGAGGCTGAGCGCCCTCCCAAGCTATCGTATAAGAGGTTGCACCATCGTCGAGCTCCACCACCTGAACGCCGTCCTCGCCATAGATAGCGAGCGACTCAGCTGCATGGTGGTTGTAGAAACGATAGGTAATGGGACTCTTAGCAGTTTCGGGAATGCACGTAAGTGCCGAACCGTCGAGCAATTCGTCGATTGCCATGCCCGTAGCATCCTCGCATGTGGGGATTGACACACTCTTGATATACTGCTTGTTGACTTCGATTTCGCACAAGCGCATCCACTTCGAAGTATTAGCTTCGGTGATGCGCACACGTACGTAGCGCGCTTTTTTCTGTGCACCATTGAAGTCGCAATAAACGGCATTGTCGCCCACAGGCACATTCTGAGCCGCAGAGATAGTCCAGTCCGAAGCCGAAGCGCCCTTGATTCGAAGCGCAGTCCAGCTCTTGCCGTTAGCAGAATACTGCACGCGCGCTTTTGTGGGGTGGTCGCCATTCGTAGTGCCGAACACAACACGCACATCCTGGAGCACCACCGTCTCACCGAGGTCAACCACATAATCATCACTGGTTCGCTGATTGCGATTGAGGCTCATCCAGGTGTTATAATCACCGTCGATAATCAGATTTGCACCGTGGTCTTCATAAATTGCACCTTCGGGAACCGTTACTCCAGCAGGAACAACCGCCTTCGGAAAGGCTACGACCAACGAAGTCGCACCAAGTTCGAAGTTGCGAATACCTGCCTCAGTATTGTTGCGCACAACGATGTACTTAATCGTATCAGCCAACGCCGAAGCCACATCAGCCATCGCCTTCCACTGCTTGCCATCCGTACTTGTCTGCACAAGCGGAATCAACGCTTCGTCAATCTGGAGGTCGGAGAGCAAGGTGGGCTGAGGAAGTTCGATGCCCACCCATTTATCAACGTCCAAATCTGCCGCTGGCATGGTCAAAGCCGCCATACCGTTGTCGAGCAACTTGACTTCGGGCTTGAGCAAGAGCGAATTTGAAATAGCCTTGGGCTGATTAGCGGCTGCCTGATTTTCAAAATAGCCGTCCGTCACCTTAGCAAAGAGGTAGTCAACAAAGGGAGCCATGAAGCGCTGGCTGAGCTGCGCCTGACGATAGCTCACGCTGATGCCGTTACCCATACCTTCGAGAGCATAAGCCGTGTAGAGCGTACTTGTTTTCAGGGCATTGATGCTGTCCACCACTTCTTTCACATCCAACCACTTATCAGCCTGGCTGGCATCGGAACTTGCGAGGTTGAGCATTTTCTGCACAATCTTGGCGCGCGTGTTCAGCGTATAGAGCCAAGGCGCCAAGTCCTGGAAGAGCAGACGGTCGGCCTCGATTTCCGAATCCTTCAGCGTCATCACTTTCAGGCAGTTTTGCTCAATCTGAGCAAAGAGTTGCAAGAGCGCATCGGGCTTGGGAGTGCCGTTTTGGAGCGACTCCTTGTAGGTTTCGATGGTTGTATTCAAACCGTCGGGCTCGTTCCAGCGCAGGTAGTACGTAAGGTATTTATAGGCCTCGCGCATATCCTTATCTGCAAACAGGCTCTTGATGCTGGCATTCCAACTTTCCTTGTTGTCGAACTCAGAGTTATTCCACGAATAATCGGCGATAGAGAAAAGCGAAGTCTTCGACACCTCACCCTGCTGCATGGGATTTGCCACAATGCCCTGGCAGCTCTTAAGGTTTTCGGGCATGCGTGCACCGCCGTCAACCGACGGGAGGTCGTGGAAGTTGCTATACATGTCCTGGAGGTAGATTTGTCCGTCGGCATTGTCGTTACAAGGATAGTTCCACCACCAACCCATGGGTCGGCCAAACTCACTCATAATGGTCTGCGTGTGGTCGTTGTTGGGCACGGACCATACGCCCTGACCTGTTGAGTAAACCGTAATGTAGTCGGGCACAGCCTGGAGCGCCTTCATGAAGCGCTGACGCTGGTCAACCGAACTTGCAAAGCTGTTGCAATAAATCTGGGGCACAAAGTGGAGCGGACGCACGGTGTCGGCAGCTGCAGCTCCGGCATAGTTCCACTTCTTTTCGATGGCGCGCTGCAACTCTGTGAGGCGCTGCGCATTGAGCTTCATGTCGGCATCCGACGAAGGGATGCTCACGTCATCGACAAACACACCGAAGTGGCGCACACCGAGCGCATGCATCTTCTCAAACTTGCTCATCACGTCGCTCACCACGGTCGAACTTCCGAGGAACTCATTACCGGGGTGGATTGCCCAGATAAAGTTTACCTTCGTCAGGCGGCTCACTTCAGCAATTTCGCTCACCATGTCCTGCGTGAGCCATCCGTTCTTCTCCTGCTCAGCGCTGATTGTTGCGGGATAAGCGTCGCGCCACAGCTGAGAGTGGTAGGGGTCGCTCTTCGCACCATACATGTAGGTGTTCATCTTGTAGCGCATCATGTAGCGCATTAAGTCCTTCTTCACCGAAACGCTGTAGGGATAGCCATAATATCCCTCAACGAGTCCACGACTCTCCTGGTCGGCATAGTCGTATATGGTAGTAAACGGAAGTGCGCCCTCAGTAGTCTGCTCCAACATTTGCTCAATAGAGGCAAGTCCCATGAACACAGCATTCGTGTGCTCGCCGAGCACCACGACACCCTTAGCCGAAACATCGATGGCGTGGCGGTCGTACTTGCCGTTTGCCATGAGTTTCTTAGTGCTGAGCTGAAGTTGCTCCTCAGCCAAGGCGGCTACGGCTTCGCCCGAGTTGACCGTGCCGAGGAAAACGGTCGCATCGCCGTTGCCCACACCCGTAGCGGCAAAGGTTTCGGCCGACAATTCGGTCACGCTGCAACCCCTCTGCTGAAGCAAGGCTGCGATACGCATCTTTGTGATATCGTCAATCGTACTTTCGCTCACGACATTGACATTGCTCGTAAGCGCAAGGCTACCGGCATTCATCTTCACCGCCTGCGGAACGGGATAAATCGTGTAGCTTTGAGCTGCAGCGCCAAGCGACATGAGCGCCAAGGCAATGCTGCAAAACACATGTTTAGGTTGGTAGTTCATAAATTTATTGTAGTTAAAATTTCTCAAATCTGAGCAAGCAAGGTCCTACGAAAGTTGGCGCAACACGTTCGTCGCCCCGGGCGGAAAAAGGCAAAGCGCTCTTACAACGATGCTTACACATAGCAGCACCTGACTCTGCGTTTGGCGCAACAACAAGAGTCATCGGAGCTTAATATCCTACAAATCTACAACTTTAATTTTGTTTGCAACAAACTTAACCCGCAAAAAACTCACGGCAACCCCACGTTTTTTTAGCAACCTCCTTGCCAACCGACACACTACGCAAATTCAGCATGCACAAAACGGGCGAAAACAAACTTTTTCTAACCAAAAAAATTGCCCTTGATTTGACTCTTTGCAGCGGTCGCAGAAGAAGTGCGTGCCAAGAAAAAAATTAACATTTAAATGTTAAAATCGCTTTTTCAAAAAAATTTTCTTTTTAACATAAATTGCAATATAGAAATAGCAAAATCAAAACATTGAATTTTAAAAACGGCTCCAAATTTCACAACATCGGAGCTTCGAAAAACAACATCGGACTTATTTTTAACAACATCGGACCTTGTTTTAACAACCTTTGAGCTTGTTTTTAACGATTTTAGGCCAAAAAAAGGGGAAAACCAATATGGCTCTCCCCTTGTAGTACAAAGATACAACATTTTTCGGCGAAATCCAAATCGAAGAAAAATGTCGTTTTAACATTTTTTTAAGATTAAGTTAACGTTTCGTTAACTATAGCCTCAAGGCGCGAAGTCCGAAATCGGGAGTTTCAGCGCTAAAATCTGGGCTAAAAACGGCCACCAAAAAGGCTTGACTTACTCATGATTTTTGTAGCTCACCTTTTGCACGGAAGCATCGTCGTAAATCACTTCCTTGAACTGCTCGGGCGTGATACTGACAGCATTTTTCGAAAATTCGGGCACGTTGTAGCTCTTCATGCGGAGGAGGTTGAATTCGGGGTCGCGCTGTGGCAGGAGAAAGGCCTTGTGGTCCTGACCATCCTTGTCGAAGTAAGCAATATAGGGACGCGAGTACGAACCATCATCGCGACGCGAAGCCACTACGAGCCAACGGCCATTACTGCTCCAGGCATGGTAGCTATCGGGGCCCGGCGCTGAAGCGCGGTCGAGGCGGCGCACTGCTCCTGTGATCATATCCTTGACATAAAGGTCGGCGTCGGCATGCCAAATGTGGAACTGGCCAAAATCGCCTACGGTGAAGAGCAGATAGCGGCCATCCGGGCTGATACGCGGTACGGCGGCACTCTTGCCTACTTCGGCGCAAGCCACTTCGGTGCGGAGGTCGCTCACAGCTCCCGTTGCAGCATCATAGCGCAGGCTCATCACGTCGTAGTGAAGCGAGTCGTAGAGCGTAGGAATTTTGTCGGCACGCACACTGTCGGGAATGACAGCCAGTTGGGGCGTGTAGGCGCTACAGAAGTAAATGGTCGTGCCATCGGGCGCCCAGCAGGGGAAGGTTTCGAGGTGTTCCTTCGTGCGCAGAATGTTTGAGATTTCCTGAGTTGCTACGTTGTAGTGAATAAGGTCGGAAGCGTAGTCGAGCACTTCGATTTTGTTGGCATGACCGAGGTGGAACACTTGCCCCGTATTGTTCGATGAGAAAACGACTCTGGGGTCGGTAGGATGCCATGAGGGATAAACGGAGTTGGAGAGGATGGAGTCGGACTTCATGTTCATCTTCACCACCTTGTCGCCTTGTACGAAAACCGTACCACCGTGTCCGCCACGCACGTGGAAAAGCATCGTATCGGTATTGTAGTTCTGGTAGTTATGACAGTTGACGCAGTGGTTATGGTCCTCCTCGTAAGAGCGATTGTTTTCATAGATAGCGTGCTCTTCGAAGTTGGTAAGATTGCGTTGATAAAGCCCCAACTGGCGATAAAGCTCATAACTTGGCTCTATGAGGCGGTA
>JAFOWI010000229.1 GCA_017425985.1 Bacteroidaceae bacterium
ATATGTTCCCACGAAAGACTTCCCAACTTATTCCAAAGCAAATATTTGGAACGAAATTAATGGGTTGACTTGCAAACAATATGACAATGTCACTGTGACAACAACTGCACAAACCAATGGCAGTGGGGTACTTCAAGAAATTAGTGATGATTACATCCGAGCTGTGATAAGTTTGAAAGTCATTGGCAGTATCAATAGTTATGACGTGATTGTATTACGAGACAAAACACCAATTCTACGCCATCTGGATATTTCAGAAGCAAATGTGGTTGCAAGCACGAAAGCATTTTATAATGGTGTTTGCACAAAAACTGATACATTAGGGGCATACGCCTTTTATGATTTGAATAAGTTACGTAGTGTAAAGTTGCCTCATAATTTATTAACGATTGCAGACCGTACATTTTACAATTGCCGTAATTTAGAAAAGGTGAAAATTCCATCCACTGTTAAGAGTATAGGTAGTTCTGCTTTTTATAATACAAATATAGATAGCATAATAATTCCAGAGGGGATAAAAACAATTGAAAATTACACATTTCAGCGTTGCTTTAATTTAAAGTACGTGTCGTTCCCTAAAGGATTGGAGCGTATAGGAGATTACGCCTTTGAAAACACCAATATAGAAAAGATCATCTTTCCTACGACTTTGAAACATATAGGGCGGAATGCGTTCGAAGAAAATAACTCTGTGTCAGAAGTTCGCATTCCAAGCTCTGTTCAATCTATTTCAGACAATGCGTTTAATGGTTGCAATAATTTAAAAAAGGTATATACTTACACCGTTGAACCTACACAAATCTCAGAAAACACATTTAGTGCATCTACTTTTAAAACAGCCATGTTGTATGTGCCTTCTGTTAGCTACTATAATTATTACTGGGACGATGGTTGGAAGCGTTTTTTAAATTTGGATTTTTTTGATGAACCCTACGAATACTTCTACCTAAATAGCGATAAGGTATTGAACAACAACACTGGCTACATTGAGGGTGAAGGCGACCAAAATCCAGATGCGGACATCAATCCCGGTGGTGGACTCATCGTGGAAGGCGAACAGGAGGATAGCGAAACGCCTAACCAGAACCTCGGCGACGTGAATGTTGAAAACGACGGTGCTGGGAATAGTGGTTCTATCATGGGCGACAACAACCTCTGGGTGGACAACTTGAACATCAAGATTAACGTGAAGGGCGGTCGTTGGTATTTCTTCGCCTTCCCCTTTGACATTAAGTTGGACAAGATTACGCTCGAAAACGGCAGTCGCTGCGTATGGCGCTATTACGACGGCGAAGAGCGTGCGAACGGCAAGACGGGTTGGAAGGACGTGAACGGCAACAAACTCAATGCAGCTCAGGGTTACATCTTCCAAAGTTCGGCAGACGATGTGTTGGTGCTCAATATTGAAGGCATACGCTTCAAGAAGGAAGACAAGTACAACGAACTTGTGGCGCACATGAGCGACAACTTAAAGGACGCAAGTTGGAACTTCATGGGTAATCCCTACTTGAGCTACTACGATATGAACGACATGGAGTACTCAGCACCTGTTACCGTGTGGGACGGTTCGAAGTATGTAGCGATTCGTCCGGGCGATGATGACTACCACTTCACACCCTTCGAAGCCTTCTTCGTGCAGAAACCCGAGGGCGAAAGCAATGTAGGTTTTGAAGGCGATGCGCAGATGACACAGACACAGTCAAATGACAAGAAGGCAAAGCAGGCTGCTGCACGCAAGATGATGGTGATGAATGCGCGAGCACAGGAAAATCCCCGCAAGCTCGTGAACCTCACGCTAACTGCTGGCGAAGTTACGGACGGCACACGCATCGTGTTTAACAACGCACAGAGCCGTGCTTACGAATCTGAATGTGACGCTGCGAAGTTTGAAACACAGGGTGTCATCCAACTCTTCACCATCGGTGACCAACAGGAACGTTATGCCATCAACGAACGTCCTGCGGACAACGGCATCGTAATGCTTGGTTTCACCGCTCCCTCAGCAGGCGAGTTCAGCATCAGCGCTTCACGCATGGATACTCCCGTTTACTTGAAGGACCGCGAAACGGGCGCACTTGTTGACTTGAGCAAGGGTGCGTACAACTTCACAGCAAAGGCTGGCACTAACGTCAACCGCTTTGAAGTGCTTATGGAAGCAACCGTAACGGGCATCAATCAGGTAGGCACAACTGAGGGTGAAGACGCAAAGGTGTATGACCTCGGTGGTCGCCGTGTGAAGGAAAACGGTAAGGGTGTGTATATCATCAACGGCGAAAAAACTTTGGTGAAGTAAACGGCCTATGAAAAGCACATTATTAAGACTCACTATGGGTTTGCTCATCTTCGCGATGAGCATTCCCACAGCGTGGGCACAGGAAGATAGTTTCAATCCCGAAAATCCGCCTGAACCACAGGAGAACCTTCGCTACAGAGTGAGCGTTGTGGCTGACCCCGCGGAAGCAGCGAGCGTTTCAGGGATTGGGCAGTATTTTGAAGGAGCGAGTGTCACGATTCGCTATTCGTTAAAGACTACGGGCTTCGTGTTTAAGCATTGGACGCTCAACGGCGAGGTGTATTCCACGGCGCAAAGTTTCACCTACAAGGTAGGAACTGAGCATGCGATTTTTGTGGCACACTTTGACTTCGCACCCAATTCGCCCTCCGACCCTCTTGCAAGCGATGAATACCGCCTCTATGTGCAGAGCGACCCCGAAGGCGCCTGCTCATTTAATATAGACAACGGCAAGAAGGTGGCGTTTGACAATTACCAGTTGGTGACGGCTTATCCCAACCAGAACTATGACTTCTTGGGGTGGTACGAAAACGGGCAGTTGGTCAGCGAAAACATCAGTTTCAACTATCTTATGCCCAACCGCAAGGCGACGCTTGTGGCACGCTTCAACTTTAATCCCGCAAGTCCTGCCGACCCTGAGGGCGACGGCACACAGTCGGACGTGCAAACCACACAGACGGGCGACATCAATAAGGACGGTGTCATCAATGTGAAAGACGTTGTGGCGGTCATCAACCGCTGTCTGGATAGCGAAAGCACCGAACTGGGTGTGTACGACGTAACAGGCGACGGCAAGGTGGATGTGAAGGACGTGGTACAAGTTATTAATCTATCGTTAAACCAGTAAACAGCATGAAAAAAGAATATGTAGCTCCCATGACGAGCATTTATGAATTAAATCTTCAGTCGGTTTTAGCAAGTTCTGTTCAATTGAAATATACGAACGAAACAGCCAATCAAGAAACAGAAGTACTTTCCAATTCAAGACAAGAAGGTTGGAATCACGAGTGGGAATAATCCACGTATAAATCAAAAAAAGACTCGGACGCTATCTGAAGGGATAACGTCCGAGTCTTTTTATTTGGGATTTAATAGATGCTCAATCAAATCTTCTTTGACATATACTCTATCAAAATCTTTTTTACTTTGCCTGAAGATGTTCGATAAAGAAGTTTGACATGCGCGTAAAGAGGTGGTAGCGCGTATTGCCACCGTAGATGCTGTGATTGCGGTTCGTATAGATTTGCATGTCATACTGCTTGTCCGCCTGAACGTAAGCCTCGGCAACTTCTGTGCAGTTGCGATAGTGCACATTGTCGTCAGCTGTACCATGAATAAGGAGGAGATTGCCGTGGAGATTCTTGGCACGCTGGATGGGATTGATAGCATACCCATCCCCGTTTTCCTGCGGCGTACGCATATAGCGCTCTGTATAAACGGTATCGTAGTACTTCCAGTTAGATGGAGCTGCAACAGCAATGCCTGCCTTGAACACGGGGCGACCTTCGCTCATTGCCATCAACGTATTGAAACCACCAAAGCTCCAACCCCAAATAGCGATGTTGTCCTTGTCCACATAAGGCAGCGAACCGAGATAAATGGCTGTTTCAACCTGGTCGTGCGATTCGAGTTCGCCAAGGCGGAGGTAAGTACATTTTTCGAACTGCGAACCACGTCCACCCGTACCGCGACCATCAACACAAACGAAGATAAAACCTTGCTCAGCCATATAACTTTCATAAGCAGCTCCGCCATACATTCCAAGTCCCCAGGCATCCTTTACTTCCTGCGAACCGGGACCTGAATACTGATACATAATGACGGGATACTTCTTCGTTGCATCAAAATTGCGAGGCTTCACCATCCAGCCATTGAGCTGAACACCATCGGCTGTTGTGAAACTAAAGAGTTCCTTCTGCGCAAAGAGTTGGTCGGCCTTCTGCTTCAAATCCTGGTTGTCAATGAGCGTAGTGAGCGTTTTTCCCTTCGCATCGCAAAGCGTAGTTACAGGCGGCTGATTGATAGCAGAATATACGTTCATGAAGTAATCGAACGTCTTAGAGAAAGTTGCTTCGTTCGTACCGACCTTTGTAGAGAGTTTCTTCGTATTGCCCTTCTTGTCGGTTACATAAATGGCCTTGCGCAAGGGGCTTTCTTCGTGCGAAGCATAATAGCAATTACCTGTCTTCACGTCGTATCCGTAGAAGTTGCAAACGTCGAAGTTGCCCTTTGTTACCTGGCGCTTCAGTTGACCATTAAGATTGTAGAGATAGATGTGACGGAAGTCTGTTCGGTCGGAAACCATAGCGAAACCTCCTTCGTAGAAAGTAAGCGCTGCGTAAGCATCTTCCTTGACATACTTGCCTTCAGCATTGGCTTCCTCAACAGCAAGCTGGCACACTGTAGAGCGAGGATTGCCCATATAAATGCGCATAATGCTCTGGTGGCGATTGAGGGTCACGATGGCAAGTTTCAGCGGGTCGCTCGTAAACTTAATGCGAGGAATGTAGCCATCAGCATCGAGGGGCACATCCATTTCGCGCGTTGCACGGCTCGCAATGTCGAAGGTCAACACCTTGACGTCCGCATTCTTTGCACCCGCAACGGGATACTTGTAAGCATAAGCACCGGGATAATCTTCGTTTGCCGACATGGCAGGCGCCATACCCTGATACATCGTCATAGAATAAATGGGCACCTGAGATTCGTCATAGCGCACCCATGCCAACATCTTGCTATCAGCCGAGAAGTCGAACGAGCGACTCGTTGCAAACTCTTCTTCGTTCACCCAATCAGGAATGCCATTGAGCACATAGTTGAACTTACCGTCCTTCGTAATCTGGCTTTCAGCATTACCGAAGAGGAGCTTTACAAGAAACAGGTTGTTGTCGCGCACAAAGGCAATAAGATTACCATCGGGCGAGAAGAGGGGCACTTGCTGCGGTCCACCATCAGAGAGAGGTTCGAAAGTTCCTGTCTTGACATCATAAATATAGTGCACTGCTGTGTAAGAGTGGCGATAAATACCCTTTGTTTGCGTACGCAAGAGGATGCGCTTTTCGTTGGGCGACATGGTGTAGCCATCAATACCCGAAAGTTTCACCGGACCACGTGCTGCGTCGGCATCAAACACAACCCCTACTTCCTCGCCCGTCTTGAACGAACGGCGAATGATGCGTTTGCGGTCGGGCGAAAGCTGCGTGTAAGTTTCACCATCCAATCCAGGCATTACTCCATGTATATATTGAGGTGAGTAAACGCCATTAGTAATGTCCTTAAGGTTTAAACCCGATGCTTGCTGCGCAGAGGCTGAATTCCAACCAATAAATAGCGAGCATACGAGGAGAAGAAGTTTCTTCATACGTATCAATTGTTTTTTAACTTTAATATTCAAAAAAATCCATCGGTTATCTCACGAACAACAGTTCGCGATACTTAGGCAACGTCCACATTTCGTCTTCAACAATGAGTTCGAGTTCGTCAATATGTGTGCGGATGCTTTCGGGACCATCGATGAAGGGCGCAACGCAATCGTGATAAGCAATAGCGCGTTCGCGAATGTCTGCAATACGATTGATGCGTTTGCGTGTCTCAATCATCTCGCTCACCTTAGTCACAATGAGGTGAGCATGTTCATTGATTTTTTCAACCAGACCGACGTTATAGGCACTCAACTGTGCTGCTTTTTCGGCTGGGAAACAGCTTTGTATTTTCAAAATATTATCGACCAGCACACTCTGATACTTCGTAACGACGGGGATAATGTGGTTCATACAAATGTCTCCCAATACGCGCGACTCTATCTGCACCTTCTTAAAGTAGGTTTCCCACTTGATTTCATTACGCGCCTCGAGTTCTGCTCGCTTCATAATGTTAGTGGATTCAAACATTTTGATAGTAGCATCATCGAGGTAGCGGTCGTAAACGAGTGGTGTAGATGTTTCGCAATCAAGACCTCTTTGTTCTGCCTCCTTACGCCATTCTTCGGAATAACCATTCCCATCGAAACGAATGGGGCGACAAGTTTTGATGTCCTCGCGCAACACTTCAAGAATAGCGCTGATTTTCGCCTCACCCTTTGCAAGTCGTTCGTCAACACGACGCTTAAAGTCCGTCAAAGCCTCAGCCACCGCACCATTCAGCGCAATGAGCGTACTGGCGGGATTGGCACTGGCACCCGTAGCACGGAATTCAAAGCGATTACCAGTGAAAGCAAAGGGCGATGTGCGGTTGCGATCGGTGTTATCCACCATCAACTCCGGAATCTGTGGCACATCGAGGCGAAGACCGTGCTTACCCTCCATTACGAACAACTCATCGTTCGTAGATTCCTCAATCTTCTTTAAAAATTCCGTGATTTGCGAGCCTAAGAAGCTGGAGATAATGGCTGGCGGCGCTTCGTGCGCTCCAAGGCGATGCGCATTTGTTGCACTCATAATCGAAGCTTTCAACACCCCATTGTGGCGATAAACGCCCATCAACGTTTCAACAACGAAGGTGATGAAACGAAGGTTGTCTTCGGGCGTCTTACCCGGTGCGTGGAGCAGGATGCCTGTGTTCGTCGTGAGCGACCAGTTGTTGTGCTTACCGCTACCATTAATTCCTGCAAAGGGCTTTTCGTGGAGCAAGCAACGGAACCCATGCTTACGCGCCACCTTGCGCATGAGCGACATCAAGAGCATGTTGTGGTCAACAGCCAGATTGCATTCCTCATAGATTGGCGCAAGTTCAAACTGATTTGGAGCCACCTCATTATGACGCGTTTTGCAGGGAATGCCCAACTCAAGCGCCTGAATTTCGAGGTCCTTCATAAACTCCGTAACGCGTTCGGGAATCGCACCAAAATAGTGGTCGTCCATCTGCTGATTCTTGGAACTTTCGTGTCCCATCAGCGTACGACCAGTGAGCAACAAGTCGGGGCGAGCGGCATAAAGTCCTTCATCAACGAGGAAATACTCCTGCTCCCAACCCAAATTCGTAGAAACGCTGTGTACGTCTTCATTAAAATATTGTGCCACGCCCGTAGCAGCTTTGTCAATTGCAGCAAGCGACTTCTTCAGCGGTGCCTTATAGTCGAGCGCCTCGCCTGTATAAGCGATAAACACAGTCGGAATCATCAGCGTATCGCCTACGATGAACACGGGCGAAGAAGGGTCCCAGGCTGAATAGCCGCGCGCCTCGAACGTAGAACGAATACCGCCATTGGGAAACGAAGAGGCATCGGGTTCTTGCTGCACAAGCAGTTTACCAGAGAAATTCTCAATCATCCCACCCTTTCCATCGTGCTCTACAAAGGCA
>JAFOWI010000230.1 GCA_017425985.1 Bacteroidaceae bacterium
TAGTGATGCCGAGCTTCTGGAGCATCAACATACCGCCGACACCGAGGAGGTATTCCTGCTTGATACGGTTTTCCCAGTCGCCACCGTAGAGCGCTGAAGTGATGCCAGCGTCGAACTGTGAGTTGAGACCGTTGTCAGTGTCGAGGAGGTAGAGTTTCACACGACCAACATTTACGCGCCATACGCTGGCGTAAACAGTGTAGCCGGGGTAGGGAACAGCAACAACAACCTGGTTGCCATCCTTATCGAGTTCCTTTTCAATGGGGAGACGGTCGAAGTTCTGAGCGTCGTAGTTAGCGATTTGCTGACCTTCCATTGAGAGTGTCTGAGTGAAGTAGCCGTGGCGATAGAGGAAACCTACTGCACACATGTCAACGTTAGAGTCAGATGCTTCCTTGATGTAGTCGCCTGCGAGTACACCGAGACCACCAGAGTAAATCTTGAGTACAGAGTTGAGACCGTATTCCATGCAGAAGTAAGCCACGCTTGCACGCTTTGCGTTGGGCTTCACGTCCATGTATGCACGGAAATTCTTGTAAACCTTCTCGATAGCTGCGAGCATCACCTTGTCGGCAGCGAGTTCTTCGAGGCGTTCGTAAGAAACGCGAGCGAGAAGTTCAACGGGATTCTTACCACACTTGTGCCAAAGCTTGTGGTCGATGCTGTCGAAGAGTTCAACAGCTTCTTGATTCCATGACCACCAAAGGTTGTGGGCAAGTTCATCAAGAACGTTCAGTTCCTTAGGGAGGTGGCTCTTAACGCTCACCATCTTCCATGAAGGCTGATTTGAATTGCTAAGTTTTACTTTCATGTTGTTTTTTATTGATCAATAAAAATTGTTTCAATTATTGGGGGCTAGATTTTCTAGATGCTCTAGATGTTCTAGATGCTCTAGATGCTCTAGATGTTCTAGATGCTCTAGAGACTCTAGATATTATAGATTTTTTAGACTAGAAAAATCGCCTCTTACTTGTTTCTCAGTGCGAAGTCGTAAGCCTCGAAGTAGTGCTTGATGAAGTTCTTCCACTGCGCCTTGTCAGCGAGGGCTGCTGCCTTTTTGCAGATGTTGGTGCGTGCAGCCTTGGGCATCTGCGTCATGGCTTCGATGGCTTCGCAGATTTCGCGTGCTACTTCGAAATAGTTGTCGTCGTCGCGGTGGATGACCTTTACGCCGTCTGAGAGTTCGCCCTGATAGCCGAGCACGTCGTTCACCCACTGTCCGAAGCCCGAGAGGTCGGTCGTGATACAGGGCGCCTTGAACGCACAGCTTTCGAGCGGAGTGTAGCCCCAAGGCTCGTAGTATGAGGGATAGAGGCAGAGGTCGTTGGCTGTGAGGAGGTCGTAGTAGGGCATGTTGAAGATGCCATCGTTGCCTTCAAGGTAGCAGGGCACGAGAATCACCTTGACGGGGTCGTTCTTCGTGTTCCAAAGGCCGAGATTCTTGATAAGGCAAAGTATGCGGTCCTCATTAATATTATATAGGTCGTGCGTAATCATGGGGGTGGGCAGGCTGTCGCCAACGGTCTTGGCCTTAGCTGCGAGTCGGTCAGCAAGGTCCTTGCGAGGCTCCTTCGTCCAGCAGGGCACTTCGATGAGCGCCAACACCTTGTTTGACTCTACGTTTTCGTCGCTATCGGCAGCGTCCTTCATGCGCGCATTGAGCTGAGCGAGTGCTTCGAGATATACGTCGAAACCCTTGCAGCGGAAGTCGTTGCGACCTGAGGTGCTCACGATGAGCGTATCGTCGGCGAGCTGTTCGCCAATGAGGTTGCTCGCTACGTCGAGGATGCACTTGCGCGCTTCCTTGCGCTTCTTGGTGAAGGCTGCGCCCTGAGGCACAAAGTCGTTTTCAAAGCCGTTGGGGAGTACTACGTCGGCGGGCTTGTCGAGCAGCTGCTTGCATTCGCGGTCGGTGAATGTGCTCACCGTAGTGAAGCAGTCAGCGCCATGTGCACTCTGCTTTTCGATGCTGTGCTTAGCCTCCATCGAGAGCTCGGCAGCCATCTGGTCGCCGTTGTAGCCGCCAAAGTATTTGTAGAGCAACTTGTTGTTACCGGCGATAGAGCGGCCGATGCTTGTAGCGTGCGTAGTGAAGATGGTAGCCACTTCGGGACAAGCCTTCTTCAAGAAGAGCATGCCGAGACCCGACATCCATTCGTGAGCCTGGTAAACGATGCTTTCGTCCTTGAGCAAGTCGGCCTTAATGAGCACTTCGACCAGCTTACCGGCAGCGTAGGAGAACATTGAAGCCTCGTCGTAGTCGCCATAAGCATGGAGCGAATCGACTTGGAAGTCATTCCAAGCTTCAGCGTAAATCTCATTCTTCATCTCGAAGAAAGGCTGGAAGTCAACGAGCAGCGCAATGGGCTGTCCGGGCACGTTCCAACGACCGATGCGCACATTGATGCCTGCTTCGGATGCTGCCTTTTTCCACTTAGTGAGCAATCGCTTATTTTCCTTAAACATAGCGTTTTCCTTGTCCTGCCAAATGTCGGGACCAATAAAGAAAACCTTATCTGCATGGCTCTCCTGCAATGTCTTGGCACGCGAAGAAAGCACGGTGTAAATGCCACCTACCTTATTACAAACTTCCCAGCTCGTTTCGAATATCACGCTGGGCACGAGTTTAGTCTTAGTCATTAGTCTTTTATTAAATTCGCGGCAAAATTAGAAAAAAAAATGTGAATGGGCATTTTAACTTATTGATAATTTACGTTTTTTGTACTTTTTTGCACCTCTTAAAACATTATTTGGCAGACGAAATTGGCAATAATCAATTTGCTGGTGCAGATATTGATAGTTAAAAAAATTAAAAAAGTTTAAAAATCTGAAAAATGCACGCTCTATGTTGCAAAACATACAAAAAGAATTTTGTAAGGTTTAAATAAATACATAAATTGCGCTCGTTTTGCAAAAGCAGTGCAGAAGAGCATAGCTTTGATTCGCTGATTTTGCATAATAATCAACCAAGATTTACTCACTTTAATTGTACTATCAATACCATGAAAGTTTACAATTCTCAAGAAATTAAGAACATTGCTTTGCTTGGCAATGACGGATCGGGTAAGACCACTTTGACAGAAGCTCTCCTTTTTCATAGTGGTCAGATTAGCAGACGCGGACGCATCACGCAGAAGAACACCGTGAGCGACTATTTCCCTGTTGAGCAGGATTATGGTTACTCTGTGTTCTCAACAGTGTTCCACACAGAATGGAAGGGTCGCAAGCTCAATATTATTGACTGTCCGGGTTCCGACGACTTTGTAGGAGCAGCGCTGACAGCCCTCAACGTAACGGATACTGCCGTATTGCTCATCAACGGTCAGTTCGGTCCCGAAGTAGGTACGCAGAACCATTTCCGCTATACTGAAAAATTGCAGAAGCCTGTCATTTTCTTGGTAAACCAATTGGATGATGACAAGTGTGATTACGACAAGATTCTTGACCTCCGTCACGCCGGGCAGGGCCTGCTCCGCGTCCCAGTCCGCGACGGTATCGAAGGATGGGAA
>JAFOWI010000231.1 GCA_017425985.1 Bacteroidaceae bacterium
GGTATGTTCATTAACAAAGTGCAAAGTTAAGTATAATTTCACAAAAGAGAATACATTTTTTAACTAAAACATTACTTCCATTGCTTTAGAGAACAAGTACTTTCAATGCGCTCTTCCAACTTATCATTAATATTAACAAAGAAGTCCATGCCTGTGAGCGCTTCAATTTCGTTTACGGTGGTGGCTGTTTGCTCCATGGTTTGCTTGGCATTGGAATTAGCGTAATAGAAGCCGATGGCTTTTTCTTTGCCTTCGCGCATAGAGAGGACTACTTTGAAAAAACCTTCGGGAACTGTTATCTTTAAATCCTTACCAATGGTTTTATGCTTTGCGCCTTTATAAACTGGTCCACACACGATATATACAGCTCCTTCTTGCTTAGCCCAACGACGACAGGCACTTTCAAGCGTTTCCCAACCACCAGCATTCAACGTGTGCGTCTGCGGACAAATATTGCTCATATAGAAGCAATCGTTCATCGCCTTGCGACTCCACTTCATATCCGCAGCAGGCACCATGTGGCCACGGTCGTACCCCGACTTGGTGTAATCAGCATGCGTCACCTGATGATTAGCCGGCAGTTCAGGGTCGGGATCGAAATCATCGTTGCGCTGCAAACTGCCCGAAACCTCCTGAGCCGTGAGTTCCCACGCCACCCAGTTGGGATTGTTGTGCTCACGATTGAAGGAGAGCGTAAAACCCGTGTGCTCCACAATTCGTTCGGGAGTGCGCTTCATCCTACCCGGCAATTCGAGTTTACGACCTGCAGAGGCAGGCGCCGCCTGAGCAGACGATTCGGTGGTGGAGGCAGACTTGCCCTTAGCGGAAGCGACTTCATCTTTAAGGCTCTCCACTCGCTGCGCAATCTGCTCAGCTGCTGTACCCACACGGTCGGAAAGGGCACCTACATAGTCCGACGTATTGTCAACGTAGTCCGAAGCCTTATCGAGGACATCGTCAGTTGTCTCCACAAGGGGCGCCATACCCAGCTCCTTCAACTCCTCCTTTTTATAAATATAGCTCCACGCACCTATTGCAAGGAGTAAAATAACGAGTATCAGTAATTTCTTCATCGCATTAATCAAACTTATTTTTGCTTTGCGCCACCCGGCTCTGACAAGCAGCGCAGGTACCCTTGAGCACAAAGTTTGCCGCGCTCAGCGTGAAACCTTCGGGCATCGCCACATTAGGGATGGCTATGTCGGGCAGGCAAATGGTGCGGCGACAATGCTCGCAATAAAAATGTACGTGAAAGTCCGAGAGCAGATGCTCGTGGCGAGCGCCACATCGGCACTTTTCTTCGCAGAGCGCATACTTCGTCTGCCCCGTTCCGTCCTCAACCTGATGGACTACATGGTGCTCGAGAAAGAGGTTGAGCGTGCGAAACACTGAAGAACGGTCCACCGTTTGCAACACCTCCTCCAAATCAGCCATCGACACCGCACTCTGCTGTTGCTGCTGCAATGCCCGCAACACAAGGATGCGCACAGCCGTAGGGCGAATGCCCTTACTATTTAAATATTGAGACAGTTCAGACATAACATTGAAACGAGCTAAATGACACGCGCCCTGAGCCTACAACCAAGCCGCTTGTCAAAGACGGAGAGCAGCACCTTCATCCATCAATCCCGGGGGTGCTGCTCTCGCTTTTTATTCTTCTGCATCGTTCGCGAAACGCCTGGTTTTCAACAGCGCTCGCGAATCGCTCAATTCAGTTTCAAGCTTCAAAGACCTCCACGCAGTCAGCAAGGCGCTTTGCCTTATCGCGCACGTCGTCGAGGTTCGCATCGAGCGGAGCATTGACTACAACGACTCCCATACGGCGGCCCACACGCGTCGTGGGCTTACCAAAGATGCGGAGGTCAGCATCTTCTTCGCAGGTGAGTTCCAATCCCTTGTACTCGGGCGCTTTTTCGCTTGCGAAAGTCGAAAGAATTACGGCACTCGCACCGATACGCATCTGCTTGATGCAAGGGATAGGCAAGCCGAGAGCTGCGCGCAAGTGGAGCTCAAATTCGTTGAAATTCTGCGTACCTGCGAGCGTCACCATACCCGTATCGTGCGGACGAGGCGAGAGTTCGGAGAAGTACACGCCGTTTTCGTGCGAGAGAAAGAACTCCACACCCCACAAACCGGCTCCCGTAAGTGCCTCCGTCACCTTTGCTGCCATCTCCTGTGCTTCCTTCAGATGCTCGGGCGCAATGGCTGCAGGCTGAAAACTTTCGCGGTAGTCGCCTCCCTTCTGTACGTGGCCGATGGGCGGACAGAAAAGTGTCGGCCCATTTTTCTGCGTCACGGTGAGCAACGTGATTTCGCTATCGAACTTAATAAACTCTTCGATAATCAATTCTTTAAGGTCGCCACGACTGCCGGAGATACCATACTCCCACGCATGCTGCAAGTCGGCAGCGCTCTTCACGACGCTCTGCCCCTTGCCCGACGATGACATCAAGGGCTTCACCACGCAAGGGAAACCAATCTGCTCGGCTGCCGCCTGGAGCTCTTCGAAGGTTGTGGCATAGAAATACTTAGCTGTCTTCAGGCCCAACTCCTTCGCAGCGAGGTCGCGGATGGCCTTGCGGTTCATCGTGAAATTCACGGCGCGCGCCGAAGGAGTGACCTGTACGCCCTCAGCCTCAAAGTCGTAGAGGCGCTCTGTGCGGATGGCCTCGATTTCGGGCACAATGATGTCGGGACGATGCTTACGCACGGCATTTTCAAGCGCCTCGCCATCGAGCATAGAGAAGACTTCGAACTCATCGGCTACCTGCATTGCAGGAGCTCCGGGGTATGAATCGCACGCAATGACGTGCTGACCAAGTCGTTGTGCCGCAATGGTGAATTCCTTACCGAGTTCACCGCTACCAAGAAGAAGGATTTTTTTCATATCAAGTATTTGTTGTATTCGAACCATGGGCCGGGAAACTCTCACTTTGCGCTCCGCAGCCATACATCTTGCAAATTTATAAATAAATTCAGAATTACCGCCCATCCGAGGGCATGAAAAAAAATCGCACGCCCCACCCGACACCGCAAACCCGCATTTTTCGACGCCAGAAACCACTCCGCCAACGTGCATATCCGACTTGCATATATTCACGTTTTATGCATAAAAACCTGCATATATGCATAATGTTAAAATCCGAAAATTTTGACAGATTATGACAAAATTGATAAATATCAGAAAATGCAAAGTTTTAACAATTATTAACTAAATGCTTCCAAAATCGGAGGTTTTCGCGCAGAAATCAGTCGGAATTTTCACAACATCGGACTTCGAAAAAACAACATCGGACCTTGTTTTAACAACATCCGACCTTGTTTTAACAACCTTTGAGCTTGTTTTTGCCATTTTTGGGGCCTAAAAAAGGGGAAACCGTGCAGTTTCCCCTTCCGTAGTGCAAATATACAACATTTTTGAGCAAAATCCAAATCGGCAATTTTTGGACAAAGCGAAAATTTTAACATTTCGCCCTTCGTTTTGCTAATTATAACTTTACAAAACGAGCATTTATCGCTTAGCGCCAAAACGTGCATAAAAAGTGAATATTCACGTTCGGACGTGCATATATGCAGGTTTTTATTCAGCGCTTGCAGGCTGCTCCACGAGGTTATTGTCGTTGCGCAACTTTCTACGATAAGCGTTGGGCGTCATGCCAAAATGGTTGTGCACATACCTACCGAAGAAACTGGAGTTGGAAAAATCAAGGCGCGTCACGATTTCCTTAATCGACAGGTCGGTGTGCAGGAGATAGTAGCGAACGTCGCGCATGATGTACTCCGTAATCCACTGAAGCGCCGTGCGCCCCGTCACTCGCTTGCACACTTCGGAGAGGTGCTTCGGCGTCACGCACAGCGCGGAGGCATAGAAATCGAGGAAGCGCGAGCGTGGCTGCGTGTTTTCAAGCAGTCCGAAGAAGTCCACCACGATTCTTTCGCTCCTGCCCAAAGGCTTGGGGCGCTCCGCATTGCCCTCAACAAGGAAGTCGATAATCTCACAGAGGAAGCACTTGGTGAGCTGTCGGATGATTTCGCCGGCGTTGGGCGTGTCCATCATCTTGAACCGCTCGCTGAAGATGTCGCCATAAAGCGCCAGGCGCTTACGCGTAGCCTCGGAGAGCGACACTAAAGTGTAGTCGCGCTCAAAGCGAAACGTGGCGGCCGATATTAGATTGGCGAACGGCACAGAGTCAATCAACAAGCGGCGCGAAGCAATGAGCACACTGGCTTTATAATCCGAGCTATGCGTCATTGTGCGCTCGAAGATGGCATTCGTACACACGAGTACGTCGCCCTCCTTCATGCGAATCGGCATGTGGTTGACCATACCTTCCAACTCGCCCTCGCGCACGATGGCTATCATTATGTCCGTAAGCTTCACGTAGCCCGAAAGCAGCGAATCATATTTAGTCTGTTCGAGTTGCTGCGGCGCAATGAACAAAAAGTCGTCGCCACAAAAACACCCGTCCTTCACAGACTTTCGAATATCCTGAATACTTATTTCACGTACCATTTTCTATTTTGCAACGTAGTTTTAGAATTGCACTGCAAAATTAGAAACTTATTTCGAAATGGCACTTCGTCGAGAGGAAGATAAAATGTCCGATTTTACGGAACTACTTTCCAAAAACAGCAATCAGCGAAATTTCAGTTCAAGATGAACCACCAAGGGCAGATGGTCGCTGATGCCCCGGTGATAACTTGCGCCCAGAAATGTTCGTTTTGGCTGATGGCGCCTTCCGCCCCACTTGAGGTCGGTTTCGAGCAGAAAGGGGGCATCAAATATTTTCCAGCCACGCTCGGCTACGCACACACCATCGCCACGAAGCATCGAAGCCGACAGCAGTATGTGGTCGATTTGTCCCCACTGGTTTTGGTAGAAATATGTACCGCCGACGGCTTCGTGATACATTGGGGTAGGCTGCGCTTCGTACAACATCTGCGCCTCCAAGCCCCCTTCGGCGCTCATCATCCTTGCCCCCAGTGATTCAGTAAGGCAGGGCGCAGTAAGTTCATCGTTCATATCGCCCATCACAACGATGTTTGCCGCCGGTCGCACAGCCTGAATGCTATCGACCTGCGCACGCAGAATGCCGGCCACATAGCTGCGATAATCGCCCGCCGCGCCATAGCCACCGCGACTGCTCGGAAAGTGAACAACGAAGACAGTGAGCGAATCGCGCGTGGGGAGCAAGCCTTCAACCCGCAGGATGTCGCGCGTAGGGCGCTCGCCTACCAGCGGAACAACCGGTATCGTCGCAGCCGTCAACACGCTGAACTTCGCAGGTTGATAGAGCAACGCCACATTGATGCCTCGCGCATCGCGCCCATGCGTGATACAATATTCATAACCCACCGTGCGCAGCGAAGTGCGCTTTGTCAGGTCGCGGAGCACAGAGTCGTTCTCCACCTCCACCATCCCCACCATGTCTATGGGCGAAGCCCCTCCGGCGGCAGCTATCACGCGTGCCAATGCCCTCAACTTCGCCCAATATCTGCCCGACGTCCAATGATTCTTGCCCTCGGGCGTAAAGTCAGCATCGTTGTGCACCGCACTGCGCACCGTGTCGAAGAGGTTTTCCACATTATATTGCATCATGCGGAAACTCACCTGTGCTGATGTCGTAGCAGATACCAATGTTAACGAAAAAAGGAGAGGCAGGAAAAACCACGCACTGCCATTTCTTATTTTGTCAAAGTGTAAGCTAATCCAC
>JAFOWI010000232.1 GCA_017425985.1 Bacteroidaceae bacterium
GAGCCATTTTCTTATAAAAAAATGAGATGTAGGCGGTGGAAACTCAATTTTTATTTCAAATACCTTTGATTTTGTCATTTTTTATGTTGGAAAATGAGGGGTTTTGCCGTAAAAATGTGGATTTTGGTAAAAAAATGGAAAAAATATTTGCCACCGAAGAAAAATAATTTACTTTTGCAGACCATATACAAAAACTAAAAATTCAAAGATTTTAACAATTCTTTGTGTTTTCTGAAACATACTAAAAACTAAAACTATACAAAATGAAAAGATTTTTTCTTTATGCCGTAGCTTTATTGGCTACATCTGCAGGCTTTGTTGGCTGTGCAGAAGACAAGGTTGAGCCCAATCCCGTATTGACAGCTGACGTTGAAAGCTTTGCGCTCACAGGTTTGAACGAAACGCTTTCTGTTACGCTCACAGCTCCCGGAGTTTACGAAGTTGTTGCTCCCGAATGGATTACAGTAAACACTCCCGCTGCTCGCGCAACAAATGCTACAGCTGTAATCAAGCTCACTGCTCACGTAAATGATACTGGTGCAGAACGCGCAGGTGAAATCGTATTCAAGAGCGCCGGTCTTACTTACGCAATTCCTGTAACTCAGGCTGCAACTCCCGCTGGTAAGTACGTTTACAGCATTCCTTCAGCTATGGACCCCAGCTACATCTACTCAGACACAATCACAGTAGAATGGAGCGGTGCTGCTGCTACGTCATTCATCATTGGCGACATCGACCCTTGCTTCAAGGAAAGTGGCCTTACTTATGCTGATGGTTACAATTATGTTACAGCAGACTTCGAAGAAGGCGTGCTCTACATCACTCCCGAAACAGACACTCACCTCGGTGGTACAGTAATTCCTGTTCAAGGTGGCGAAATTGAAATTACAGAAAGCTACATCTTTACTTTCGGTGAAACTGCTGATGTAATGGAAGCATTGAACAACATCAATGGTACAATGGACTATGGTATCCTCTATTCAACAGACGATTATCAGACTCTCCAGATGCCCGGTGCTTTCTTCACTTACTGCATCATGCCTTCTACTCAGGAAGGAGCTGGTATTTGGGATGCTTACAATGGTGGTATCACATATACTCGTGTAACTGAAGAAGTTGCTGAATAAAAAACGTTTGACATACATATTAAATTAAAGCGTGCATTGCTCACAAGGTTGAGGCAATGCACGCTTTGTTTTGCATGAATTTTCAGTACAGCGCAGTTTCTTTAATCTATATTGTTCGTGGCGGCATTCGTAGCGCAAGGCATTTCGTCGCACGCGGCGATAAGTGCCCGATAGATGGGACTGACGGTGAGTATCTGCTTGTTGCCAACGAGGAAGAACTGCTTGCGAGCGCGGGTAATCGCTACATTGAGTTTGCGGTCGATGCTCACGCCCTCCACCTGCTGTGGCGACGACAGGATGTCGATTTGATAGGGCTGCGAAATTGTGGTCGTAAAGAGGATGTAGTCGCGCTGCGAACCTTGGTAGCACTCTACGGTGTCGATGGTCAGTTCGTCGGCATCGGCAATGCCGAGTTCGCGCAGTCGGGCGCGTATCATGCTGATTTGATTGCGGAAGGGCACGATGACGCCCACCTGCTTTCGGATATCGAGCGGCGTTTTGGCGCGAAGGTTCAGCGCAACGATGGCTTCCACCAACTTAGCAATAACCTCAGCCTCGGGACGATTGGCTTTCACATTGTCCACCACTTCTTCGGGCGCTACGTGAACAAAGCCCATGCGCGTTTGTGCCACAAATGCCTCGTAAGCCGACGAGGGCGTGGGATATGCCAACACTTCCTCTTGATGTTCGAGCGGCACGGGCTGCAGTTGGTTGTCGTAAAAATGGAGGTTTACGAAGCGAGCTATGTCGCAATGCATACGGCCCTGGAACTGCAAAAATCCGATTGCTAGCTCCTCCATCCTGGCGCTAACTACGAAGTTGTGCAGTCGCTCAAAGAGGGAATTGCGCAAGTCGTTGAGTCCCATAGCGCGCAGCTGCTCGTCCGTAACAAGGGTTTGCTCCGGACGTTGCATGACGACGGCGGGCAATTGTTTGTGGTCGCCAATCATTACGAAGCGACGCACGGCATGAGGGTGCGCCAAGAAGGGCATTGCCTGCGGTTCCAGCACTTGCGAAGCCTCGTCGATGATGGCAAGGTCGAAGTGCTTGATGTTGAAGAGTTCGGTATGGGCAGTGAGCGTTGCTATCGTGCCTACTACCACTTGGTTGTTCCTGAGTAGCTCAGCCACTTCCTGCCTGTTCTGCAAGTTCTCCGCACGGTTGCTCAACAAGTTAGGGCGTACGCCCACATCGCACGTTTGTTCGATGCCTAAGCGCAGAAAGTCCACCCCGCTTTGTTGCAACATGTGGCATATCTCATCGACAGCGCGGTTGGTGTAGGCTGTAAGCAGCAGGTTGCGCGGTGTTGCGTCCATGCAAGCCTGCGCTAAGAATTCCATGACCATTGCTCGGAGCGCTACGTTTGTCTTTCCCGTGCCGGGAGGCCCCACCAACAAGTAGTAATCTTCAGCGCTGAGCGCAGACCGTACGATGTGATTGGTACGAACTCCGTAGTCGCCCTTCAGTTGGAAGTCGCTCTTGAATCGTGGTGTGCGCTGTCCCAACAATAGTTCCTTGCGTGGCTTAGGTGCTTTGAGCAAGGCCAACAGTCCGCGATAGGCGGAGGCATATCCGCTATCGGTGCTGTCTTTCTCGATGGCGTAGTACGAATCTTTGGAGAAAAAGTCGAGGTTGCGCTGCTTGTAGGTAAGGTGCAGGCGCAATTCCGTGTCGGTGAGTTTCACGATATATCCGCGCACCAGCTGACGGTTTGCCACTCCGTCGGTCGAAGCGCTGCGCTCGTAGAGCTGCACCATGTCGCCCTCGGAAAAATCTGCGATGAATTTTTCGCCATAGTTGGGAACGCTGAACAGGATTTCGTCAATGCCGTCTTCGCCATTCAACTCCAGTATCTGGAGGTTGATGAGGATTTCGCCCGCCATGATTTTCGACGTGAGGTCGGCGTTCCACACTCGTGCAAAACCGCGTGTAGAGTCAGGTCGCGGCTCGCCCATTTTGGAGAGAAACTGCTCGCTATAGTATGTTTGCCGACAGGCCCGTAGCCTCAACTACGGGAGTGGTGTGGGAGTCGGC
>JAFOWI010000233.1 GCA_017425985.1 Bacteroidaceae bacterium
ACCAGCCGCTGCAAACAATTTTACCTTTTTCATATTTGTAAGATTTTAAATGTTTTAATGCACTCAACTTTCGCAAGCTTCAGTTGAATCAGGTTTTGAGGGAAGGTTTTAAGGACTACCCAAACTGATTATATTAACAAATAGAGGAGTACCCCCGAATGGTAAACCTTAAAACCTTATAACCTTAAGACCTTATAACCTAACAAGTTGAGCACTTGCGAAACTTGAATTCTATGATTTCCTGGAACTGCTAAAACATATAGGAGTTCTGTCTGGCAATAAAACAATAGGAATTAGTCATTGCGAACCAACAACTAATTCCTATTTGTACTCATATTATATATATGTATTAACGCTTACCTAATTGTTGTTGCATCTGCTGCATCTGTTGCATTTGTTGCATCATGCTCTTCATATTTGTGCCGGTCATCATCTTCATCACCTTGCGCATTTGGTCAAACTGCTTAATCAGGCGATTAACTTCCTGAATAGAAGTACCCGAGCCCTTGGCAATACGATTCTTGCGTGTAGGCTGACGCATCAGCAACTCGGGATTGTGGCGTTCCTTCGGCGTCATAGATTGAATGATTGCCTCGATTGGTTTAAAGGAATCATTGCTGAGTTCTACATCCTTAATTGCCTTACCTACGCCGGGAATCATCGAAGCGAGGTCCTTGAGGTTACCCATCTTCTTGATTTGCTGAATCTGATTGTAGAAGTCTTCAAAGTCGAACTTATTCTTCTGAATCTTCTCCTGAAGTTTGCGCGCTTCCTTTTCGTCGAACTGCTGTTGCGCACGCTCTACAAGCGAAATGATGTCGCCCATGCCGAGAATGCGGTCTGCCATACGACTGGGGTGGAACTGGTCGAGTGCTTCCATCTTTTCGCCCGTACCAACAAACTTGATAGGCTTGTTAACGACAGTGCGGATAGAAATTGCAGCACCACCACGCGTGTCACCGTCCAACTTAGTAAGTACCACACCATCGTAGTCCAAACGGTCGTTGAATTCCTTTGCTGTGTTTACAGCGTCCTGCCCCGTCATGGCATCTACTACGAAGAGCGTTTCGTCGGGATTACAAGCCGCCTTGATATTTGCGATTTCCTGCATCAACTCTTCATCGATAGCAAGACGTCCGGCTGTATCGACAATCACAGTGTCGTAGCCCTTTGACTTTGCCTCAATTACCCCTTCGCGCGCAATCTGAACAGGGTCCTTCGACTCGAGATTCATGTAAACAGGCACCTGAATTTGTTCTGCCAAGACGCGCAACTGCTCAATAGCAGCAGGACGATAAACGTCACACGCAACGAGCAAGGGATTGCGACGCTTTTGCGACTTAAGATAGAGAGCGAGCTTTCCAGAAAGCGTTGTCTTACCAGCACCATTCAAGCCCGCCATCAAGATCACAGAAGGATGACTCTTAAGATTAACTTCTGCCGTTTCGCCCCCCATGAGTGCCGCAAGTTCGTCGTGCACAATCTTCACAATCATCTCCTTGGGCTTCACGGAAATAAGGACATTCTGTCCCATCGCCTTCTGCTTAACAGTATCGATAAAAGTCTTCGCAACTTTATAGTTAACGTCGGCTTCGATAAGCGCACGGCGCACGTCCTTGAGGGCTTCCGCAATGTTAACTTCGGTGATACGGCCTTCACCTTTCAATATTTTGAACGAGCGTTCTAATCTATCACTAAGATTATCAAACATAGTTGTTATGAGTTTATTATTCCTCAGCTTGCCCTACTTCGCCTCGCTTTTTCTGAGACAACCTGCAAGTTGAGAAGTCTATTGTTATCTTAATTTTTGTGTTTACATTCCCTGCCAGGCAGAAATTCGTTGTCTTATTTCAAAAGGAACCACTACTTGTTTCTAAGTTCTTCCCAAAACAGATCCAAATCCTCGCTCAAACCTTCCATCAATTCGCCATCGAGCACAATCGTATCGTCGTCAACGAGGTAAAGGTCACAAATCGTTTCGTGGTCTTCGTCAACAAGTACGTAGGAATAAGGACGCAACACATGAAGCCCCTCCGTAATATCCTTGTTCTGCTGAATAACCTGAAGGAGCGTTGACTTCACATGTTCGTAAAAATCCTCGTCCTTACTATCGATCCATTCTTCAACAACGCAACGCGTAATCTCTACATCTTCGTCGTTGAACACAAGCAATTCCCCGCTCTCCTGATTCACCTGAATATGAATATCCGTGAGTGGTTGGTTTTCTAACTCAACGTTAAATTTTTGAGCGACTTTTTTCAAAGCACGTTCTATCTGCTTAATGGTATGTTCGCTTGCTTGCATAAAACTTATATTTTTATTCGAACCGCAAATTTAAACTATTTTTTGGAATTTTACGATGAAACACATAAAAATAAAAGAAATAAACCTCTACCAAATGCTATTTTATCAAGCATCGTTGCTGAAACTATCACAATTTTCACAATCCGCATATTGCTTCCTCTACCTCCATTATTACCACATAGTTTACCGAAAAACGATATTCATCCATATTCTCATGATAAATATTTCATGAAATATATCCTGCAACGCTGTTTTTAGCATATTTTTTTCAAAATTAATTTCCGCATCCACACTTTATTATTAACTTTGCTATCTAAAAGAAACAATTAACATAAATTGTAATACAAATTATGACGCTAATTAAATCAATTTCGGGTTTCCGCGGCACAATTGGTGGTCGTCCGGGAGACACGCTCAATCCTATTGAGATTGCAAAATCAGTTTCGGCTTACGCAAGTCTTCGTGAAAAGTTTGTAGGTACTTACCGCAAGAAAATCGTAGTAGGTCGCGACGCACGTATTTCAGGCGAAATGGTGAGCCACACAGTTTGCGGCACACTCATGGGTATGGGCTTCGACGTAGTTGACATCGGCTTGGCTTCTACTCCTACTACTGAATTGGCAGTAACAATGGAAAAGGCCGTAGGTGGTATTATCATCACAGCGAGTCACAATCCTCGCCAGTGGAACGCACTTAAGTTCCTCAACGAAAAAGGCGAATTCCTCCCACCCGAAGAAGCAGCCGAAGTTGTGCGCCTTGCAAACAACTGCAACTTTGATTTTGCCGATGTTGATGCTTTGGGCCACTACACAAAGAACTTCTACTACGACCAGCGTCACATTGATCACATCAAGGAACTCGAACTCGTTGATGTTGATGCCATCAAGCACGCTCACTTCTCTGTAGCATTCGATGCTGTAAACTCTGTGGGTGGTGTTATCATTCCTAAGCTCCTCGGTCAGCTCGGTGTAACTCAGGTAACACACCTCAATGCTGAACCCACCGGTGACTTCGCTCACAATCCCGAACCCTTGAAGGAACACCTCACAGAAATCCGCAATCTCATGCGCAAGGGTCGTCATGACATCGGTTTCGTAGTTGACCCCGATGTTGACCGCCTCGCAATGGTTTGTGAAGATGGTTCTATGTTCGGCGAAGAATACACACTCGTTGCTGTTGCTGACTACATCCTCCAAAACACTCCCGGTAACACAGTTTCTAACCTCTCTTCTACTCGCGCTCTCCGCGACGTTACCGAAAAGTACGGTTGCACTTACACTCCCGCTGCTGTAGGCGAAGTAAACGTTGTTACGAAGATGAAGGCTACAGGTGCCGTAATCGGTGGTGAAGGTAACGGTGGTGTCATCTATCCTACTTCACACAGCGGTCGCGACGCCCTCGTAGGTATCGCGCTCATCCTTACTTACCTCGCTAAGACAGGTATGAAGGCTACTGAACTTCGCGACTCATTCCCCAAGTACTACATTGCGAAGAACCGTATCGACCTCGATCCTACTACCGACATCTACGCTGTACTCCAGAAGGTGAAGGAAATGTACAAGAACGAGCAGGTTACAGACATCGACGGTGTTAAGATTGACTTCCCCGACAAGTGGGTTCACCTCCGTAAGTCTAACACAGAACCTATCATCCGCGTTTACTCAGAAGCGAAGTCTATGGAAGAAGCTGACGCACTCGGTAAGCAAATCATGGACGTTGTGTATCAAATGACGCAGAAGTAATACACTTTGTGAAATAAGGAAGGAGAAAGGAAAAAGGAGAAATAACCATGCAGGCTTTAAAACGCCAGCTCTTTCTCCTTTCTCCTTTTTCCTTTTTTATTTTCCTTTTTCCATTTTTTATGAAGAAAACTTATCTTCCCCTCTCTCTCCTCGCTCTTTCAGCAGCAGCGCAAGAGAAGTATAACGTGGTCTATATCATGACCGACGACCACACGGCACAAATGATGTCGTGCTACGACAATCGTTATGTTGAAACTCCCAATCTCGACCGAATTGCCAACGACGGTGTGCGTTTCGTCAACAGTTTTGTGGCAAACTCGCTCTCAGGTCCCTCGCGTGCTTGCATGCTAACAGGTAAGCACAGCCATGCTAACGGATTCACGAGCAATGTTTACGACGTATTCGACGGTTCGCAGCAAACGATGCCCAAACTCTTTCAAGCCGGAGGCTATCAAACCGCCATCATCGGCAAGTGGCACCTCATCAGCAATCCTACCGGTTTCGACTATTGGAACATCATCCCTGGTCAGGGCGACTACTACAACCCCGACTTCATCAACATGGATGGAACAACAACCAACCACAAGGGATACCTCACAAACATCATCACCGACAAAGCCATTGACTGGCTTGAGAACAAACGCGACAAAGCACGCCCCTTCGCCCTCTTCATTCACCACAAAGCATGCCACCGCAACTGGCTCCCCGAACTGAAATACCTGCATGAATACGAAGACAAAACCTTTGCTATTCCCGAAACGTTCTATGACGATTATAAAGGACGCCCCGCAGCACAAGTTCAAGAAATGAGCATCCACAGCAACATTGATATGGACCTCGCTTACGACGTAAAACTCCTGGATGCTAACGTCACAACGCGACTCTCGCCCAACTACATCTCTATGATTGGCCGCCTCGACTCGCGCGAACGTGCCATCTACGACCAGTTCTACGACTCCATCGCCATCGACTTCCGCAGCCGCAACCTGCAAGGACGCGAACTCTTTGAATTCAAGTTCCAACGCTACATGCGCGACTATGCCAAAGTGCTCAAGTCGCTCGACGAAAACGTAGGTCGCACGCTCGACTACCTCCGCGATGCCGGATTGCTTGAGAACACCCTCGTCGTTTACACTTCCGACCAAGGTTTCTACATGGGCGAACACGGATGGTTCGACAAGCGCTTTATGTACGAAGAATCCTTCCGCACTCCGCTCGTCATGCGTCTGCCCAACGGACTTGATGCGCGCGGCGACATTATTCAAATGGTTCAGAACATCGACTACGCTCCCACTTTCCTCGACCTCTGCGGACTCCCCGTTCCCGAGGACATGCACGGTGTTTCGATGCTACCGCTCCTTCAAGGCGAACAACCTAAGAACTGGCGCAAGAGTCTTTACTATCACTTCCACGAATTCCCTGCCGAACATGCCGTGAAGCGCCACTACGGTGTGCGCACAGAGCGCTATACGCTCATCCATTTCTACGAAGACATCGACGTTTGGGAACTTTATGACCTCCAGACCGACCCTCAGCAACTCAACAACATCTACGGACAAAAGGGTACGGAGAAAATCACCAAGCAACTCAAAAAGGAACTCTTCAAGTTGCAACAACAGTACGGCGACCCCGCTATTGCGCTGACAAAGTAAGGTTGCTCCACATTATTTAATTAATGGGAATCACTTCAGACAAAGTGGTTCTCATTTTTTGCATAAAACGCATCGTAGCATAGCAAAAATTTTTCAGAACTTCTATTAACCAACTCTTTGAAAAGAAAAATTACGTCGTAACTTCGTCTGCGAATCGTTTGGTAGTGTAAATTACGAATTGGTCCGAAAACCGTTGCAACTCTTTTCCGAGTGCAAAAAAAGTGCCGGCGACTGAAGCGCAAGGGAGAAGAACGGTAAATATGTGTAGCAACAAGGCTTTTTCTGCTCCGCATAAACTATTTACCTGCACATAATTTGGTGGAATCGTTAAAATCTCTTACTTTTGGCAACTGTAAATATCATTAATTGTAAAACGATTCAAGTTTCGCAAATGCTCAACTTGATAGGTTATAAGGTATCAAGGTTGTAATCTTTTAAGGTTTATCATTCGAGTTACTCCCCCATTCGTTTATATTAACAGTTTGGATTGTCCTCAAAACCTTAAAGCGTAGCAACCTAATAACCTCAAAACCTGATTCAACTGAAGCTTGCGAAAGTTGAGTAAAACAACTTACCTAAACAACAAAGAATATGGGTCTTAAAATTGTTGTACTTGCCAAGCAAGTTCCCGACACGCGCAATGTGGGTCCTGATGCGATGACTGCTGAAGGTACCATTAACCGCGCTGCGTTGCCTGCAATTTACAATCCTGAGGACTTAAATGCCCTTGAGCAGGCTTTGCGTTTGAAAGATAAATTTCCCGGCACTACGGTGACCATTGTGACGATGGGACCTCCGCGTGCTGCGGAAGTGATTCGTGAGTCGATGTACCGCGGTGCAGATGGTGGTTTCTTACTCACCGACCGTGCTTTTGCTGGTGCTGATACGCTCGCTACGAGTTATGCCCTTTCTACTGCCATCCGCCACATTGGCGATGTGGACCTCGTCATTGGTGGTCGCCAGGCAATTGACGGCGACACGGCTCAGGTGGGTCCGCAGGTGGCTGAAAAACTCGGTTTGAATCAGATTACTTATGTAGAAGAAATCCTCGCGCTCGAAGACGGATTGCTTACCGCAAAGCGCCATATTGACGGCGGCGTAGAAACGGTTCAGGCACCGCTTCCCCTTGTGCTCACGGTGAACAGTAGCGCTGCGCCCTGTCGCCCCCGCAATGCGAAACTCGTGATGAAGTACAAGCGCTGCTTGGCACCGCTCGAAAAGCCTGCTGAAGGTCTTGCGTATGCTGAAGAATACGACAAGAAACCTTGGCTCACACTCGGACAAATCTCTTGTGCCGACGTGAATGCCGACCTCGCTCAGTGCGGACTTTCGGGTTCGCCCACAAAGGTGAAGAGCATTGAGAACATTGTCTTCAAGGCGAAGGAAAGCAAGGTGCTCACCGGTTCGGACGAAGACATCAAGGGACTGATGGCAGAACTCTTGGCAAATCACACTATTGGATAATTTACTAAGGCAAACAAAGACTATGAACAGCGTTTATGTTTACTGCGAACTTGAAGGCACGCAGGTTGCCGAAGTAAGTCAGGAATTACTCTCTAAGGGTCGCAAATTGGCGGACACCTTGGGCGTGAAGTTAGAAGCCGTGGCGGCAGGTAGTGGCATCACGGGAAAGGTAGAAGCGCAAATCTTGCCCTACGGTGTGGACAAACTCCACATCTTTGATGCTCCCGGACTTTTCCCCTACACCTCGTTGCCCCACTCTTCCATCTTAATCAACCTCTTCAAGCAAGAACAACCCCAGATTTGCTTGATGGGTGCAACAGTTATCGGGCGCGACCTCGGACCTCGCGTTTCTTCAGCGCTCCATTCGGGACTCACAGCCGACTGTACGGCACTCGAAATTGGCAGTCACGAAGACAAGCGTGCGGGTAAGGTTTACGACCAATTGCTCTACCAGATTCGCCCAGCTTTCGGTGGTAACATCGTGGCGACCATCATTAACCCCGAAAACCGTCCGCAGATGGCTACCGTGCGTAGCGGTGTGATGAAGGCGGAAGTGCTTGACGCCAACTATCCCGGCGAGGTGATCGTTGAAGATGTGGCAAAGTTTGTGCCCGAAACGGATTATGTGGTGAAGGTCATCGACCGCCAGGTTGAAAAAGCAAGTTCTAATCTCAAGGGCGCACCCATCGTGATTGCCGGAGGTTATGGCGTAGGTTCGAAGGAAAACTTTGAATTGCTCTATGCCCTTGCAAAGGAAATTCATGCCGAAGTAGGTGCGAGTCGTGCTGCCATTGACGCCGGTTTCTGCGAGCACAACATGCAGATTGGTCAGACTGGTGTAACCGTTCGCCCCAAGGTTTACATTGCCTGTGGTATCTCAGGTGCCATTCAGCACGTGGCAGGGATGAAGGAGAGCGGCATCATTATTTCTATCAACACCGACCCCAACGCTCCTATCAACCAGATTGCCGACTACGTAATTAACGGTTCGGTGGAAGAAGTGTTGCCCAAGATGATTAAGTATTATAAGGGCTAATGGTTGTAGTAGACGAGTTTATAGGTACGAGTAAACAAGATAGTTTGCGAAATAAACTTCTATAAGTTCCGCATGGTCGTTGTACTCTGTGCTCTGTACTCTGTACTCTAAAATAAATTTCCAAAAGTTATGGCTAACTATTATAGCGATATAAAAGAACTTCAGTTCGAACTCAACCATCCGCTCATGGAGCGAATCGTTGAACTCAAGGAGCGCAACTTCCGCGATAAGGAAACGTTTGACGAAGCTCCTCTTGACTATCCCGACGCGATGGACTCTTACGACAAGGTGCTCGACATCGTGGGCGACATTACGGCAAACGTGATTAAGCCCAACTCTGAAGGTGTTGACGCCGAAGGTCCTCACTGCGAAAATGGCAGAGTGCGCTATGCCGCTGGCACTTACGACAACCTCAACGCCATGGTAGGCGCAGGGATGAACGGGATGACAATGCCCCGCCGTTTCGGTGGTCTCAACTTCCCCATCACGCCCTACACGATGTGTGCCGAAATCGTGGCTGCTGCCGATGCCGGTTTCAGCAACATTTGGAGTCTTCAAGACTGTATTGAAACGCTCTACGAATTTGGCAACGAAGACCAGCACAGTCGCTTCATCCCCCGCATTTGCCAGGGCGAAACGATGTCCATGGACCTCACCGAACCCGATGCGGGTTCCGACCTTCAGAGCGTGATGCTCAAAGCAACGTACGACGAAGCCGAAGGTTGCTGGCGCCTCAACGGTTGTAAGCGCTTCATCACGAATGGCGACGCACAACTCCACTTGGTGCTCGCACGCTCGGAAGAAGGCACAACCGACGGTCGCGGTCTCTCCATGTTCATCTACGACAAAAACGATGGTGGCGTCGATGTGCGCCGCATTGAAAACAAGTTGGGCATCCACGGGTCGCCCACATGCGAACTCGTTTATAAGAATGCCAAGGCAGAACTCTGTGGCGACCGCAAACTCGGGCTCATCAAATACGTGATGGCGCTCATGAACGGTGCGCGCCTCGGTATTGCAGCGCAGAGCGTTGGTCTCTCACAGGCTGCTTACAACGAAGCCCTCGCTTATGCTCGCGACCGCAAGCAGTTTGGCAAAGAAATCATCAACTTCCCCGCCGTGAGCGACATGCTTTCGCTCATGAAGGCAAAGCTCGACGCTGGTCGTGCACTCCTCTATCAGACTTCGCGCTACGTGGACATCTACAAAGCACTCGAAGACATTGCACGCGAACGCAAACTCGAAGCCGAAGAACGCCAGGAACTCAAGAAGTTCTCAAAACTTGCCGACTCGCTCACGCCCCTTGCTAAGGGTATGAACTCCGAATACTGCAACCAGAATGCCTACGACTGCATCCAGGTGCACGGCGGTTCGGGTTTCATGATGGAATACTTCTGCCAGCAGATTTATCGCGATGCGCGCATCACCAGCATCTACGAAGGCACTACGCAACTCCAGGTTGTTGCTGCCATCCGCTACGTGACAAACGGTGCTTACCTCGCCCTCATGCGCGACTACGAAGCAGTGCCCGCAGCACCCGAATTTGCATCGCTCATCGAGCGTGCCAAGGCAATGGCCGACAAGTTTGAAGCGGCAACAGCACACGTGAAGGATGCTGCAAACGCTGAGTTCCACGACCTCTGTGCGCGCCACCTCTACGAAATGGCTGCAAGCATCATCATGCTCCACTTGCTCACACAAAATGCTACACGCTGCCCCGAAATGTTCGCCAAGAGCGCCCGTGTTTATGCTAACTATGTAGAGGCTGAAGTGATAAAGCACTACACATGGGTAATGAACCTCACACCAGAAACAATGGAGGATTACAAACAGGCGTAACCCACACGTGCTTGATGAATAAAAACGAAGGATAACAGCCGCACAGGTTTGTTATCCTTCATTTTTTTATTACTATTGCAAAAACAAAGCCAATTTACCGGACAGAATAATTAATTTCCAAGATTTGAAATTATCATATAGCAGTGCTACCAATAAAAAGAAAGCAGAAGGACCTGATAATATCGTTATCTAATCCTTCTGCAAATTAACAACTTTTTCAATTACATATAAGTCAGTTCAAACACAAGCTACATTGGCGTAGAAATATAAAAATGCCGATTACCTCGCTTAAACTTTATACCCCTCTTTGCATACTTATAACAATCATAGCAAAGATGCAATGTTTTATCAACTCCTTTAAAGATTACTTTCCCATGCAAATGCTTTTTACCACAAGCATCACATTTAAAGGGTTTCGCATCACGATAAGTCTGCTCGCCAGGATGTTTCCATAGTTCAATGCACACCTCCTTCATCTTCTTCTTGTCAAACTCATGTACCTTCGAAGATTTTTCAGAAGACTTTGTTTCCGAGGAGGTGGTACTACTTTGTACAGGTCTTATCTTAGGTTTCACGAATTTCTCTTCGCTCACCACGAACGCCCCAGGATGGTCCTGAATTTTTTCCCTATTAGCAGCATAAATGCCAAAGTGCTCTTTTTCGTAATGTTGAAGAATGTCACCTAAGATTCTTTTACCGCAGATTCTGCATACTTTTGCCATAAAGTTTTATTTTACGGAATTCATACAATCGATTAAATCCTGATACGTTGCAACCTTGTGATATTTCACTTTTGCTGTAGATATCGAGTTAAACAATTTTTCCGCACATTCAATCTTTGCCTTTTCTATAGCGCTCAAATCCATTGACGACATCGACCCCTTCGTTTCTGCTATGAAGAAGATGTGCTTCACATCGTTTTTCTTCATCGCAATCGCCCAGTCGGGAGCGTAGTTCCCTACGGGCGTTGGAATTTGGAACGTACGTGGCAATTTTGCATACACCACTACCTCGCTCGCCTCATCCAGGTCTTGAGCAAATTGGCGTTCGCCCTTACTGTCGCTGAAGACGTAGTCCGTAATGTGTTTCTTGGCTTCATACGCTTTGTCAAAATCCATTCTGCTCTTGGCTGTAAAGATATCGCTGTCGTATTTTCCTTCGGTGATGTTGTAATGTATGTGCTCTACAATCATGGTAGATTTCTGCTCCTTAATAATGCTGATCACCTTACGGATAAACTCCTCCGGATTGTTCTTAAAGAGGCAAAGTTTGTTGGGCCTCATCCTTTGCAATATCTTCACCACCGTGCGTCGCGTAAGCCTTGCCCCCTTTGCTATATCTCCGACAAGGTCATACTTTACGGTTGAAGTAGAAACATCAGTCAATTCGCGCGATTGCGAACGGGTATCTCCAAATTCAGTCACACTGCTTTCGTGCTGCATACCCTCCACTATCACGTAGCGCAATTGTTTCACTTCCAACTCGGCATCGATGTGCAACACGGATTTTTCTATCAACTCCTCGCTGTCATAACTCACCTGATAAACGTACTGATGGTTGATTTCGTTCCATAGGTTTTGAAACTCCACCTTGTTGAAGTTGTCGTTCAATTTATTATCCGAAGTCGTAGTCTTTTCTTCCACCACCATATCTTCGAGTACTTTCGGGTCGAAGATTGAATTGATGAGTCTTACTACTCCTTCGGCTATCGGTTGTAATTGTGTAGGCAGTGGCGCCACTGTTCCATTGGCAACTGCCTCGCGATACTCCGGCGTAATGTTATTGTTCTTGTCGATATATCCATTGTCTGCCAGATACACCACGATGCGACTTGCTTCCGTTTCTGTAATAGCATGTACCGCTTCGCCTTGTGCAATTTGCTTTCCTGCAAAATATGCCATCGTTGCTTTCACCGCTCGCTCACGCAACACGTCGCGCGTTTCGCTTTGCAAAGCCTTCGTGAAGTCAGCATAACTTTCGTTAGCGATGACCGTGAGTTTGTTTATCACGTGCACATCTTCGCCAAGCAGTTCTGCGTCCATTCGTGTGCCATGCTTATCGACGCAAAGACGAAGTCCGCGTCCCACTTCCTGACGCTTTGCAGTAGCTGAGCTACTATGACGGAGCGTACAGATTTGGAATACGTTGGGATTGTCCCACCCTTCGCGCAAGGCTGAGTGTGAGAAGATAAAACGTGTGGGTTCCTCAAAACTCAACAAGCGTTCCTTGTTTTTCAGAATAAGGTCATACGCTGAAATGTCATCCGAGAGTCCACTCTTCTTCTCAATCTTACTATCTACGATGCGGTTCGTCTTCTTGTCGATAGAGAAATAGCCCTTGTGCACATCCTTCGGAATAAAGCGGCGCAGATACTCATTGTAGTCTTCATCCCAAATGTGTATCTCTTTGTTCACCAACCGTGCATATTCTTCCTCAAACATCTTTTGGAACACACCTTTCACCTCGTTGCCGTCCTCATCGTAACTCTTGTACTTCGCCACTTCGTCAATGAAGAACAGCGACAGACATTTGATGCCGCGCTTGAAGAGTTGACGTTCCTTCTCAAAATGCGACATGATGGTTTCACGAATCTGCACACGTTGCATGTTCAGTTCGTTCGCATCACCATTCACCTCTCCACGTCGGATGGTCTCTCCGTTCAGGAAGGTGACGTAACCATTCACGTTGATTTCCGAAATAGTAAATCCATCGTATTGCGCCAATCCCGACTCTTCGCGCAGACTATCGCCCACCCCAAACGTCTTTATCTTTCTAACAATAGTGCCCGATGCCGTTTTGGTCTCAATCTCTATGCGTGCCATAGGCGGTTGCTTGGGCGAAAGCACAATGTTGTCCAGATACATATAGCTGCTTGTACCTTTCAAATTCTTCACCTCAAAACCTTTCACGTGAATACGCTTCACCAATTTTTGATTGTAGGCATCCAACGCATCGAGTGCATAGATGGTGTCGTGCTTGGTTTTGTGGGTGGCTGAGTAATTGAGCACGAACAATGGAGATAAACCTATTACTCCATTAAGAGTTGCCTTACCCTCCATTTTCTGAGGTTCATCCATAATAATGATTGGGCGATTGGCCTCGATTACATCTTTGGGTCTTCGACTTCCAAATTCGTCTCGAGGAGAATTGAAAATAAGACAATCATTACTTCGTCCATCTTCTTTCATCGATGTAGCAAAAGCTTGTGTATTGATAATCATTACATTCAAACCTGAGTCTGAAGAATAACTATCCAACTGTTGTAAGTTTTTACTGTTGTAAACAAACCAACGTGCCTTCTTACCATAGTGTTCCATGAAGTGGTCCTCCAGCATGTTAAAACTTTTGGCTACACCTTCACGGATGGCGATACTGGGTACCACAATAATGAACTTGCTCCATCCATACTGCTTATTGAGTTCAAACATCGTCTTGATATAAACGTAGGTCTTACCCGTACCCGTTTCCATTTCTATATCAAGGTTGATGCTTGCAGCACCTTTCGACAACGTTCTCGAAGGTGCGATGTCATAAAGGTTTTGGATAGCGTTGATATTTCTGAGAATATCACCAGGCAAAAGTTCTATGCTGTGGTTTCTGTATCCCAAGTCATATTCCCCTTCTTTGTCTAACAACCCACGTTGATATTTCTGCCCCAAATCACGGGTATAATGCATCGGAGAGTGAGAAGGCTGACCTTTGAACACCGCCACCGTATTTTCTACAGCGTCGGTTTGATATTGCTGAATTTTGAACTTAAATTTCATAGTTAAATAATTCTGCAATTTGTATCAGGTGAATAGTGGCGGAAGATTTGCTCGAAGTTGTCAATGACGTTGTCATTCGCTGCCGACGCATCACGCATCACGAAGTAGATGGGTTGCAACTTCGCGATTTCAGTGATGGTGGTTTCGTTTACTTCTGCATCGAAGCATGCAACGAGGTAGTTGTCATCTACAAAGTGAACTGTCTTACCTGCAATTTGTTTTGTTTCAATCTGTGCGGAAAGTTCAATACCAAGGTCGAGCATCACTTGGAAGAGCAGGTCTTCATTGGTGCGGTCAGTCTTCACATTTTCATTGAAGAGTGATTGAACGCCAAATTCACTGGGTGTGTAATAAACATCTTCCATATTTGAGGAGTCAAGTTTAAGCACGCGAAAACCTGTATCCAACTTTTCATTCCTCTCTCCTAATACCTCATTCCTAATTTTTGCGCCAGCTCTGCGGATACGTTCTTTTCCTATCTCGCAGATATTCTTGTAGCCCGCTTTGTAAGCCTCGCTCTTCTCGTCTGTAAGTTCGGGTAACTGCACCATAATAAAACGGCGATTGCCTCCATCCTCGGC
>JAFOWI010000234.1 GCA_017425985.1 Bacteroidaceae bacterium
GTTAAAACAAGCTTTGATGTTGTTAAAATTACCTCCGATGTTGTTTTTCGGAAGTCGGATGTCGTGATTTTTTTGTTTGATAGTTGTGTTAGAATCTTTTATTTTGATATGTAAACATTGCAAATAGGTGTGAAATGAAAATTTTTTTTGAAACCCCATTTTAACTTAAAATTTGTTAACGGCGAGGTGGCGTCAAGGCACTCAAATGGGGTGCGAAATTTCATAGTTCAGGAGTAAAAAATGCTCGGTTTTCGTAGTCGATTAGGCGCCGATTTTCGGGGTGATGATTGGCTGTTTTTTTTCAGACTCGGACATCCTGTTTCGCGCGTTCAGATTATTTGCAAAACATTTGTTTGGTTTCCGTAGTTTGTCGTATCTTTGTGAGGCAGAAATGCGTTGAATCGTTTACAATATAAAACCTAATATGATGAATAAGAAAGCTTGCTTACTTGCAGTGCTCCTGTTTTTACCCTCGCTGCTGTTTATGGCCTGTGCACAGAGTGAGAGTTTTGTGTCGCAGCGTCCTGCGCCCGCTAATCGATTGTTTGTTTCGAAGGCTGTTGATGCAAAGATAGCCGAGGTCGTAAAGTTGCTCACGAATCCACGGCTTGCGTGGATGTTCGAAAACTGTCTTCCCAACACGCTCGACACTACTGTCCACCCCAACGGCGAGGGCGACACCTTTGTTTATACGGGCGACATCCATGCCATGTGGCTGCGCGACTCGGGCGCACAAGTGTGGCCCTACGTGCAGTTCGTGAACGAGGACGAGGACTTGCGCAAGATGATAGCCGGCGTTATTCTGCGCCAGTTCCGATGCATTGTGCTCGACCCCTATGCCAACGCTTTCTATAAGGAGGCGGACAAGCGAGGATATTGGGCTTCGGACCAAACGGATATGAAGCCCGGCGTACACGAGCGTAAGTGGGAAATCGACTCGCATTGCTATCCCATTCGCCTTGCTTATGAATACAGGAAAACTACGGGCGACGCATCTATCTTCGCCGACGAATGGCTGGCTGCCATTGAGCTTACGTTGAAGACATTTGTCGAACAGCAGCGTAAGAATGGCGTGGGTCCCTATAAGTTCCTCCGCGTCACAGACCGCACGTTCGACACGTTGAGCAACGGCGGCAATGGCAGCCCTGTCAACCCCGTAGGGCTCATCGCCTCCTCATTCCGCCCTTCCGACGATGCTACGACATTCCAGTTCCTCGTGCCCTCCAACTTCTTTGCCGTCACTTCGCTGCGCAAGGCTGCGGAGGTGCTCACTGAGGTCAATCATCGTGCCGACCTGGCAAAGCGTTGCACCGACCTTGCCGATGAAGTAGAGGCGGCGCTCAAGCAGTATGCCATCTACAACCACCCTGTTTACGGAAAAATCTACGCTTACGAAGTCGATGGCTTTGGCAATCACATGCTTATGGACGATGCCAATGTGCCCAGCTTGCTAGCGATGCCCTACCTTGGCGACGTGAGCCTCGACGATGAAGTTTATCAGAACACGCGCCGCTTCGTGTGGAGCCAACACAATCCTTACTTCTTCAAGGGCAGTAAGGGTGAGGGCATTGGCGGACCTCACGTGGGCTACGACATGGCTTGGCCCATGAGCATCATGATGAAAGCCTTTACGAGCAAGGATGATGCTGAGATTAAGGCATGTGTGGAAATGTTGATGCGCACCGACGCAGGCACAGGTTTCATGCACGAGTCGTTCGATGTGAACAATCCCGAACATTATACGCGCTCGTGGTTCGCATGGCAAAACGGCTTATTCGGCGAGCTGATTCTCAAGCTTATAGCCGATGGTAAGCTCGACCTTCTTAACAGCATTGAGTAAGTCTGTCCAGCCTGCGTGCGCTGAAGTCAACGCTTCGTGCTCGCAATTTTTGTCAAAATTGAAATAATTACTACCACTCCTCTCTATATTTATATGATAGTAATCACTATGAACATTCAGAAATTTATAGCAGCGCTTCTTGTGGCATGCGTTGCAATGCCCGTTGTAGCACAGCGGGTTGTCACTTATCAGGAAGCCAAAGACCCTGTGCCCATGAGCCAGCGCAGCATTGAAGCCTGGAAGCAAGTAAGGAAACTCACGGCACAATGGGTGTCGGCCGACTCGCTCTACTCGCGTAGCGAAGTACCCGTATGCTCTGCCAAGCAGGTGCAGACACTTGCAGGCTGGAAGGGTGAACGTGTTGCAGCTCAGCTGCTTATATGGACGGGTAAAGGCGCCAATAGCGTGGTGTGCGAGGTCGGGGATTTTGTTGCACCCGGTGCTAAGCTCACTGCCGACATCGCTACGACGCACTTTGTTCGCTACACGCTTGCCGACCGCGGTGGATTCGACTGCCGATGCGAGCGTGGGCCAAAGCACGACGTAATCCTCGTGCCCGACATGCTCGATTCGCTCAAGGTTTTCGACATTGCTCCCAGCAGTGTGCGTCCGGTGTGGGTCAGCATTCAAATTCCACACGACGCTCAGCCGGGAACCTACACGTCCGAAGTCGTAATCAAGGCGAAGGGTGCTCGTAAGCTCACGCTGCCGCTTCAGCTTGAGGTCATCGACCAAACTTTGCCCCACTTCGCCGAATGGATCTATCACCTCGACCTGTGGCAACACCCTGCAGCCGTGGCGCGCATGCTTAACCTTGAACTTTGGAGCGACGAACATTTTGAGGCCATCAAGCAACAGATGCTGCCCCTTGCGAGAGCCGGACAAAAGGTGATTACCACCACGCTGAACCGCGACCCATGGGGTTTTCAGACGTTTGACGATTACGAAGACATGATTATCTGGACGCACAAGAAGGATGGTTCGTGGGCTTTCGACTACACCGTCTTCGACCGCTACGTGGAAACCATGATGAGCATTGGTGTCACGAAGCAAATCAACTGCTATTCGATGCTTCCATGGAACAACCGCCTGAATTGGTACGAGGAAAAAGATAATTCGTTCAAAAACAGGAGCGTAAACCCCACAAGTAAGGACTACGAAGACATGTGGGGCGCCTTTTTGAAGGACTTTATGCAGCACCTCAAGCAAAGAGGGTGGGACAAAATCACCAATATCGCCACCGACGAGCGTTCGCCCAAGGACATGGAGGTAGTAGTGGGCTTGATAAACAAGTATGCGCCCGAGTTGGGCTTTGCTATGGCTGACAATCACGCATCTTATCGCCGCATCCCCAACGTGAGGGATTGTTGCGTCGCACAGCGCCAGCTTCACCTCACACAAGAGGAAATCAACGAGCGACGTGCCAAGGGCTATACTACGACGTTCTACGTTTGCTGTAGCACGTATTTCCCCAATAGTTTCACTTATTCGCAGCCATGGGAGTCGGAACTGCTCAGTTGGCACGCTATCTCTAAAGATTACGACGGCCAATTACGCTGGGCATACAACTCCTGGCCCAATCGCCCTGAGTACGACTCGCGCTTCCGCTCGTTTGCTTCGGGCGACACGTACCAAGTTTATTCTTACGGCCGATCATCGATGCGCTTCGAGCGCCTTGTCGATGGTATCGAGGCTTTTGAGAAAATCAAGATTCTGCGCAAAAAATATGCCCACAAGCCCGAGGTGCTCCAGCCGCTCGAAGCCGCTCTTCAGGAAATGGCCGGTCTTAAGCTCACCGACACTACGCTGCCCTGGCACGACATGATGCGCGAGGCTACAGAGCTGCTCAACACTATCTCAAAGCAACTCGCAGAGTAAAGCAACTCCAGATTCTGAGGTTCAAGCCTTGCGCGCGTATTATATATATTGAGTAGCGGCTTGATTGAAACAAATAACGCCTTGACTGAAACAAATAGTGCCTTGACCAATCGAGTCAAGGCACTATTCGTATATATGTATTCGGGGCATCGGCTTATTTGCCCACAGTTTCGATGAGTTTGAGCGTAGCTGCGTCCAACTTTGGTGCAGAGGCGGGGATTTCGAATTTAGGAGCAGCCAGGCGAAGCTTAGCTCTGTCCTTTGCCGCATCGGCTGAGATGTATTCGGCCTTGACTACGTAGAACTCCGTGTGTAACGACATCTTAACTTCTTTGCGGTCGTACGCAAAGCGAATGAGTCTGCCCGAAGTCGTAGCATCGAATGCTTTCGCAAAACTTATGAGGTCCTTTATTGAAGGCGTCTGCGTTGAACTCATGTTGTAGGAGCGCATACGGTAATATTGTGTGACATCTACATTCATTCCTAAAACGAATGCTAAGGCTTTCGGCACAGAAACGGTACCATTCTCTGTATCAGCCAAGGGATAATGCGCAACGGTCAGATTGTCGTCCGTCATGCTATACACCACCTTTGGTCCGAATTTCCCCTTAATGCTGTGTGTGGCGTGGTCCTCACCATTCTTGAGCAGCTTCAAGGGAATGGTATCCTCTTCTTCAGAGAGTCTTTCAAGTGAAAGAGATATAGGACGTGTGTGGCCGTTCTTAATCAGCGTGTCGCGCCCATTTTTGTAGCGTATCGTCCAGACGCGTTCGGCAATGATGCGGGGTTTTCCATCGGCAGCCTTCTTGGCTTTCTTAGCTTTCTTGCCCGTGGCTACGGGGACAAAGATATTCACCATGTGCTCGGCATACGTGTCTTCCAACCGGCATGTGTCTGTAAAAACCTTCTGGTAACTGCGCGTATAGCACGTGAGTTGCAACACTTCGGGGTCGCCGGGCGTAATGATGGCTTCGCCCAGTTCAAAACACTGCGGAGTAAGGAAAATAGTAGCTGACTGGGGCGTAGCAACCTCGGTTCCCTCGTAGCCAATACATCTGATGGTGAGGGGGTAATCGTCTTCAGTTGCTGCGGGCAACTCGCCTTGCTCGTTTGTCAAGCCAATTAATTTACCGCCGTCGCTGAACACCGTGGCAGCTACAACCGCCACGCTATCAACGGCGTCGATTACGCGCTGCTGGGCAGACATCTTGCTACACGCAAGGCTCGCTGCAATGATGAAACACAATAAATATTTGAATCTATACATCATAGTTATAGAAAAATGTGATTTATTATTAATATTGAGGGCGAAATTTTACTTACCGATTAATGAGGAAATTCATATATCGGCTTTAGGATATTAGTGAATGCGTCGGAATTTTGTAATATGCAAGGTGTTAAGATGGAGTATGAAGGTGGGGCGGACAAAGTACATGATTCAAATCTATACCAACAATTAACGTAGCTGTATGTATATTACGACGCAACTTTGTAAAAAAGTGGGTGTGCGAATAATCAACTGCACACCCCTTAATTACATGTCTTTATCCAAAAAACTCCTTACTTGCCGTCAACTTTCCTAATGAGTTCCTGCGTAGCTGCGTCCAACTTTGGTGCAGAGGCGGGAATTTCGAATTTTGGAGCAGCCAGTCGGAGATTCGCTCTATCCTTCGCAGTTTCGGCTGAGATGTATTCGGTTTTCACTACGTAAAACTCCGTGTGTAACGACATCTTAACTTCTTTGCGGTCGTACGCAAAGCGAATGAGTCTGCCCGAAATTGTAGCATCGATTGCTGTAGCAAAACTTACGAGGTCCTTAATCGTAGGAGCCTGCGTTGAGTTCATGTTGTAGGAGCGCGTAATGTAAAATTGCGTGATGTCAATATCAAATCCTAAAATAAAAGTAATGGCTTTTGGCAATGAAATGACGCCTTTCTTTGTTTCAGCCAAGGGATAGTGGGCAACGGTAAGATTGTCGTCCGTCTTGCTATACACAATCTTAGGTCCTGTTTTTCCCTTAACGCTATGCGTGGCCTGTTCCTCGGTGCTCTTGAGCAGTCTTTGAGGAATGGTGTCTGTTTCTTGGCTAAGTTGTTCCAATATCATTGAGATGGGTTCGTTGGGCTCGTTCTTAATCAGCGTGTCGCACCCGTTAACATTGCGTATCGTCCAGGTTCGCTCTGCGATGATGCGGGGGCGTCCATCGGCAGCTTTCTTGGCTTTCTTTGCACGCTTGCCTGTGGCTACGGGAACAAAGAAGTTCACCATGTGTTCGGAATATTTGTTTTCCAACTGGAATGTGTCCGAATATATCGTTTCGAAGCTACGCGCATAGCAGGTGAGCTGCAACACTTCGGGTTCGGCAGGCGTAATGATGGCTTCGCCCAGTTCAAAACACTGCGGAGTTAGGAAAATCGTAGCCGTCTGAGGCGTAGCAACCTCAGTTGCTTCGTAGCCAATACATCTGATGGTAAGGGGGAAGTCGCTTTTCTTCGCAATGGGCAGCTCGCCTTGCTCGTTTGTCAAGCCAATCAATTTACCGGCATCGCTGAATACTGTAGCTGCCACAACCGCCACGCTATCAACAGCGTCAATTACACGCTGCTGCGCAGACATCTTGCTGCACGCAAGGCTCATCGCTGTGATGAAACACAAGAGATATTTGAATTTATACATATTAATCGTTGAAAAAAATAGTTTGTTCCTTCATCAAGAATGTGGAATTTTTAAATAAATCCGCTTTAGTAACTGAAAAAGCGGCCGTCGCTCGTCATTCCCTGCACTGAAATCACAGGAACTGAGCCGTGCGACGAATTGTTGAAGAGCATGAGTGAGGCTTCGCCGGCATCGTTTGTCAAGAGTTTGGGCACCCACAAAAGTGTGCGGCGCATGTCGCCTTTCTCGGGGAGGTCCTGCATATTATAGTTGGGCGAGAAGAACTTTGCGTGGGGTTCGAATCCCCAAACCTTGCGGAAGGTGATTCCTTTGCGCAGGCGTATCGCATCTTTGTTTTCGTGAAGCATGAGGACGGCGTCGATAGGTGCGTGGCTATTTGCGGCTGCCTCTAATGCCTGCGCGCCAATCAATTGGGCCATGCCATTATAGTTTCTCACCAAGTATGCCGACTTAAAATCCTCGGCAAATTCAGCGCTGCCGCGCCCCGAAGCATACTCTATGTGCCAGTTTTCTCCGTTAACAGTGGCTGTTTGCGAAGCGTCGTTCAATTCTGTTTCACCCATCAATCTTTCGCTTGCGGGGGCTTCAACGGTCTCCGTTTGTTCGGCAAAGGGATTTTCATCGCTCACCTCTACTTCGAATGCGCTGTCGTCGAACTGCGCTACTACGTCCATTTTATTCAAGCCTATCACAACGCTGATTAATTCTATCACCGACACACGTCCGTCGTAGCCCGCGTCGCGCCATTTTTCCAGTTCGCGTTCGATGTCGATAGCCTGGTCGGCAAATCGCCTGCCTCGCTTTTCGCCACCGTTCCAGTTGAAGCGGCTTCCGTTAAGTGGCTTGTATTTCTTCTTACGTTCGCCCGTAACTTCAGCTTCGCCCAGTACGTAGGAATCTTCGGTGTTCAAGGCGCTCCAATCTACGACGTCGGGATTAACGGTTACGGGTGTGTGTGCTACTAACGAGTCGAAAGGCATGGGGGGAGCAATGATGAATTCCTCGGGCTGCAAGCTGCGGACCTCGGGGCTGAACCAACGGTCGAAAGCCACGCGGCTCCACACTCGTTTCTGCTCGGCATTTTTCGTAGTGACCTGCGCCAGCCATTCGCCCTCGTAGTCGGCGCTCGATGCAAAGGCAAAGCGGCCCTCTTCGTCGGTCGTACAGGTAGCTCGGCGTACGTCGCCCGCTTGGTTGTACATCACGAGGTTGAGCGCAATGCCCGAAAGCGGTTCGCGGCGGTCGTTATCTTTGTATGCCACGCCGTTGAGCACCAGTTTGTCTTCGATTGGTTGCGTGGGCTGAAACTCGTTGTGGTTGCACATGGCGCTGAAATCCACGGCGCGCCATCCCTGCACCATGAGGAGCAAGTCGAGATTGCGGAGCGCGACAGAATCGCTGCTTTCAAAATACTGGCGCGGATTGTGGATGTAGCCGCGCACTTCGGAACTGAGCAACATTGCTACGTCGATGTCGGAGTGCGAGGGGGCAACTAACTGTTGCGAACCATCCGTCACAGCTACAGACATCAAAGCCTTGCAAGCTTTGCCCTCTGCGGTTTGAACATTGATGGCGATTGCCATAGGTGCGTGTGCCTCGTAGGTCTTTGCGTTTTGCGACACTTCCACCTTTGCCACCTGGTGGTCGCGCAAGGGAGTCATCAGCATGCGGCTGGCAAGGCTGCGCCCCTTGGCGTCGAACAACTCTATGCGATTGACTCCACCGCGCAGAATGGAGGCGGGGAGCGAAAATTCTTCAACGCCGGCAACGCTCAGTGTGTCGAAGTAGCAGGGTTGCTCACGGCAGATTACGGCCAGGCCGATGGGCTCGTAGGGCATGCCCTTGGAGCGCTCGATGCGCAAATCCACATAGCCGTCGGCCTGGTCTGCGCGCAATGTGTAGCCTTCGGCTTGTGCCTCGGGGAGTTTGAAGCGTTGACCTCCTACCTCGGCATAGCAACCTGCTTTCAGCGAACGTGGAAGTTGGATGATGCCGCGACCTTCGTGTTGCGGAGCAGCGTGGACGAGGCGCTCGCCATTTGCGTTGCAAATCCAAAGAGTGTCGTTCGTGTAGTGTCCATCGCCATCGGTAAGGAGGAAAGCCATGCGCTGTCTAAGTCCATCTATGCGGTTGCCTCCTTCGGGGAAGAATTGCAGGCGTCGCGCCTTTTTGCCTTCGAACGTATATTTGCGCTTGGCGGCAGCGGGTGCCACCCAGTTTTCGTCGGGTGCGGAGATATCGACCTTATCGCCCTCGATTTCGAACACAGGCACGACGCGCGAGTAGCAAGCTGCTTCGCCCCAGTTCAGCATGGCACGGGTATAGGCTCGCACTTCGTAGAAGCCTTGGTGATTGTACTCCTTGAGCGCGAAACATCCGGTGGCAAAGCCCGAATCGTCGATTTTTGCCAGCTGGCGTTCGATGGTGAGCCCGGCAGCGTCGAGCAATTCTACGTAGAGCACGCGGCTCACATCGGTGGGGCGCAGCGTCGAAGCACGCACTACGATGGCGCTCCACCAAATGGTGTCGCCCTCAAGATAAGCGTTGTTGTCGAGGTGTACAAAGACCTTCTCACGCGGAAATGTGTGGTCGTAGGCAACGGCAGATTTTAGCTTTGCTGTCAAATCTTTGACAAACTGCTCGCTATTTATCTGAGCCGACATAGCGATAGCCAAGCTTGCGAACGTCGTAGCAAATATTGTGCGTAGGAAATTCTGCATAAGTAGTAGTTGTCGAAACATAATTGATTTTTCAGCTGCGAAGATACACAAATCTTTTGAAATTAGGTATATTGGCTCAAATATATGCGAAGGGGCCCTGCAGATATGCCTGCAAAGCCCTCGTCTTAAGATTGCGGATTACTCAACATAAACGGCTGTACCGCTGCAGGTAATCATGAGCATGCTGCCATTCTGACCTACTGTTTCGTAATCGAGGTCAACGCCTACGATGGCATTGGCTCCAAGCGCCGCTGCGCGACCTTCCATTTCGAAAAGAGCCTGGTCCTTGCCCTTGCGGAGCACGTCCTCGTAGGTTGAAGAGCGTCCGCCTACGAAATCGCGGATGCTTGCCATTAAGTCGCGAAATACGTTTGTGCCATAAATTGTTTCGCCTGTCACGATGCCCATGTAGCGCACGATGCGCTTGCCTTCGATGGTGGGAGTGGTTGTTGTAATCATAATTGAATAGGTTTTGATATTATTGGGTTATGATGTTAAAAGGTGGTGTAGTTATAAGCTTTGAGAGAACGAAAAGGAATTTTATCCAGAAGCCTCTTTCATTTGCCCAACTGTCGTATTCTTTAAGTTATAGTCTGAAA
>JAFOWI010000235.1 GCA_017425985.1 Bacteroidaceae bacterium
ATCAACATTTCGCATGATGCACATACCTCGTTGCAAATCATATTACGCCGTTCCGGCGTTCGGGCCGACATAAAGTGGCCCCTACACCGTTCGGTTCGTAATCCCATTCGGGGCGAATATACGCGCGGACGAAACATCGCGGATGCAATCACCATTTCGCATGGGGGGTATATCCCTTTGCAAATGAAATTACGCCGTTTCGGCGTTCGGGCCGACATAAAGTGGCCCCTACACCATCCGGTTTGTAATTCCATTTGGAAATACATATTTTGAAATTTCTTATATTGAAACAATTTATTAATTTTTATTATTCACTTTTTTAAAACTTAAAGACATGAAAAAGTTCAACAAGTTTGGTTATGCGAGTGCGATGTTGCTTGCTACCGCAATGGGCTTCACAGGTTGTTCTTCAGACGATGAAATGGAGAACATCAACCCCACTTATGACGGAAGCTCTGTAAAAACACAGTTCTCTATCTCTTTGACGCAGAAGGCTAATAAGGGTGGACGTATGGCTCAAGAATTTACAGGAGAATCTACTTTTAAAGGCATGAATCAAATGTATTTGTATCAATTTACCGAAGTGCCTACAGCTGCATCTGTAAATTTGAGAAAGAATGATTTAGGTACGCTTACTTCTTTTAATTATCAGAATGCTAATCTTAATGGTAATTATTACACAACCTTAGATTTCTTCTTGGGAGTTAATAATTTATTGTTTTATGGTGTTTCTAAGGCTGATCAAGGTAATGTAGCAGATAAGTTTGCTGCAGGTTGGACTAATAAGAAATTTGCAGGTGAAGGTCAAGCAGTACAAGATACAAAGTTTGCTCCTGAAGTGATTTTAGCTACATCTGATGCTACTTTTGGTAATCAATTCGATGATATTGCAGACATTCTTACAAATGTTTATGCTTTGTTTGCTGCAGACAATTTGCCTATGGCAGTTGTTCAGGAACGCGATAATTTAGCAAAAATGAAGTCTGCATCTTCAGTCAATGTTCTTGCTTTGCTTGAAGATGTTTATAATTCAATTGAAAGTCAGTTGGCTGGATTGCCTACTGAAGCTCAAACTGCAACAAATACACTTTTAGGTAAGATTTTAACTACAGCAAATGTTTCTAAGACAGGTGCAGATGTTGGTCAAAGAACTTTAAGTTGGGTGTCTAATCCCAATTTCCCGGAAGGATGGAATTTGCCTGCAGGCGCAGTAGCATTGAGCTTCAGTGCTGGTACGTTTACAAAAGTTGAGGGTACAACTAACATTGAAGGTATGGAAGGCTCTAAGCCAAGTGTATTTGCTTTCCCCGCAGAATTACTTTATTTTGCGAATAGCAAGGTTGGTGTTAGCAGTGAAGCTTATTTCAATGGTGCAAATGCGGCTCCTAATGATGCAACTTGGACTACTGTTCAGAATGCCTTTACTGCTTATGAAGTAGCAGCAGATACTCGTTCAGTAATTCTTTTCAATCCAATTAACTATGGTGTAGCTCGTCTTTCAACATCTGTTAAGTTTGCTAATTCTACAGTTGAACATAATATTGCAAATCCTACATCTGATCTTATTTCTGTAGGAACAGAGAACTTTGAATTTACAGGTTTATTGATTGGTGGCCAAAAGGAAGTTGACTGGAAGTTCGAACAAAATACAACTGCTGATGCTTATACAATCTATGATAAGACTCATTTTGCTACTCCAGCATACGTTACAACCGCTGCAACACCTGTAAATTATACTTTGGCTTATGAATCTAAGCCTGCAGTAGGTAACTCTGATACAGAAGCAAAAGTTAAGGTTGCAATCGAATTGAAGAATAATTCCGGTCGTGACTTTAAGGGTAAGGATGGTAATGTAATTCCTAACGGCGGTACTTTCTATCTTGTTGGTGAATTGAAGCCTGAAGTTGCTAAGATTGATTCAAATAATAATTTGAATGATGCCGTTTATACTATTGACAGAGTATTCAAACAGGACTATTTGACAACAGCTGTGTTTACAATTAGTTCTTTGAAGAATGCGTATAACGTAATTCCTGATTTGGAAAGTCCTAAGCTCGAATTCGGTATGTCAGTTGACCTTGAATGGAAAGATGGTTTGGACTTCGAAGTTGCAATCCCATAATGTAATCCCACAAATTTTCCCCACCCCTATGGTTAAAAGGCTGTAGGGTAAGGAAAATGTAAAAACAGGGCGGTCGCCCGGGGACGGACGACCGCTTACAAATTTGACGCGTAGGGGCAAGTAATGTTGCGGATGCTGTAGGGGCCACTTTATGTCGGCCCGTACGCTGGGGATTCAAAACTGACTTTATTACCAAGATTTGAAAAATAAAAACATATTACTGATTATAAATGTTTTCACATATTATTTTCAGCCTAAACATTTACTTGGTAATGACGCTGAAAGCGTCACCGCTCAGTAACCGGGCGGTTTGAGCGAAGCGAATACCCCCGGCATAAGAAAATCTCCTGGAGTGCACCCTGAAAGGGTGCCCCCATACTTGGTCCTATTAATGGGGCACACCCTTCGGGGTGCATCTCTCTCTTGAGCTTCTATCCGGGGGTACTCGCTGACGCTCGAACGCCCCGGTTACTGAGCGGAGACACCTTCGGCGTCTGGCCATCCGGAAACTATTTTACGCCTCATGGCGTACGGGCCGACATAAAGTGGCCCCTACAGCATCCGCGGTGTGTATTTTTGTTGCGTTTAGCAAGATTTGCACGTTGCATCACCACGGGCCGACATAAAGTGGCCCCTACGCCATCCGGATGGTATCTGTACTCTATTCTCTGTACTCTGTACTCTATAAATAGTACTCTAAAAAAATTGAAATATGATTTTTGCTCGACTCATAAAATATTCATTGTTCGTGCTCGCGGTGGTGGGCACGCTTACTTCGTGTCGCATCGACGAAGATTTGTCGGACTGCGGTGTTTCGTATCGCTTGCAGTACGATGTGTCGCTGCGCACGAATGTGCAGACCATGGTGGAGGCTGAACTTACCTCGACTGCGGAGCATGAGTTGGGCAAGCGCTTGCAGAGTGCGCTCTCGGGCTTCTTTGCGGAATATGCACAAGATGTGGATTTGGCGTTCTACACGTTGGACAAACCACAATCCATGCGCCACCATGAGCACCACGTGATTGGCGGTAAGTCTGCCACTTACTCCATCTATATGCCTGCCGAGAACTATCGCCACCTCAGTGTGGCCAACGTAGATGCCGAACCCGCCATCCTTCACAATCCCGTGAGTGAGTTGGCAGGCGATTACAAATTCGAGTCCGTGGCAGGCGACACCATCGATTCGCACACCGTAGGCCTCTTCAGCGCGCGCCTCGATATGGAAGTGACGGGCGAGGAAGACCAGGAGTTCAACGTATCGCTCTACATGCAGAATGCCGCCATGGCGCTCGTGATGGAACCCCTCGGGCAGCGCCCAGCGAAGGTAGAAATGTTTCTCACCGACCTCGCCACAGGCTTCGACGTGAACGATAGCCTCTATATATATAATGAGGCCCCCATGGTGCGCACGCACGAGTTGAAGGAGACGGGCAGCCACCTGATGTGCCTCTATGGCACAGGTTTCCCCAGCCGTGAAGCAGCGACAGCAGCTCCCAGCCACCAGCGTGCCACGAAGGACGACGCCCTGTGGCGCGTCATCGTCAACGTGACGCTCGCCGACGGAACCATCACGCAGACCGAACTCTACATCCCCGACGCCCTCAAGGCGGGGCACCTCTACATCCTCAAAACGCAGTTGCTCGAAAACGGTGCGCTTGTGCCTGCACGTCCCGAAGTAGGGGCGAGCGTAGAGCTCGATTGGAATCCCGGTGGGGAGTATAATCCGATATTGTAATATAGAGTACAGAGTACAGAGTACAGAGTACAGCCGCCGTCCGGATGGTGTAGGGGCCGATCCCTGTGTCGGCCCGTCGTGATACAACGGTACAATGTTGCTATTCGTTTTGTCTGTGGTGATACAACGGTACAATGTTGCCATTCGTTTTGTCCGTGGTTATACAACGGGCAAAATGTTTTGAATACGGATTTGGACGGTGCACACGTCGGTTGGCCGACGGGCCGACACGGTGATCGGCCCCTACAACCTTAAAATATCAAATAATGATGTCTTATTTAATCTACATACTTCTTTCGTTGTTTCTCTTCACGGCTTGCGATGGCGGGCATGATGAGGAGGGGGGCAGTGCGCGCGTGTTGCCCATACATATTCGTTTCAAGACTACGGAAGGACCGCAGCAGCGCGTGCCCGGCGACCCTGGCGAGGTGGAAAAGTTTCCGTTGCCTAATGTGGCTTACATCTATGTGTTGGCAAATTCGGCAGTTGATGGTACGGGGGCTTGGTTGTTGCAGATGATTGATGGGGCGGCGAACAAAGGAAAGGTGACTCTCTACCCCGAGCGGTGGACACAAGACGTTAATGACCCCTCGATTTATCATTATGGCGATGCGCTCAACATCAGTCTGTGGCACATGGCGCAGTCTGCCAAGGTGTATGTAGCCGTTGCCCACCTCGAGAATTCCGACATCGAGATTCCTGACATCGCATTGCCGGCATCACCCGAGGACATCGTTTCGCTGACTTACGACCCCTCGCAGGTAAAGGGCAACGTGAACGAGTTTATGAAGAACCTCTACTCCACGCCTTATAACAAACCTGTTTCGGCGGACGATGCCACCTACTACGGCACGGTGAAGGACCTCCATACGAATACGCCCAGCGTCAACGTGATGCTCTACCACGTGGCTGCGCGCCTCGACCTGAAGTGGAACGTTGGCGAAGAGCGCCGTGAGAACTTTGCGCTCGGCGCGCTCAGCGTGAGCAACCTGCCTAAGGAGTGCTTCCTGTTCCGACCCACGGAAAACCAGCCGCCCAATGCGGGCGGCGCTTACAGCGAACCGGTAGTGAGCAGCTTTTCGCCCACCACAGCGTGGAGCGGACGCAGGGCGGTATATGTGCCGCAGGTGAAGGTGAGCAATGAACTCGTGGAGTTCCCCGTAACCCTGAGCTACACCAATGCGAAGAACGGCGAAGAAGATACCTACGAGACGCGCTTTGCGTTCGAAAACGTGATATACACGACATGGTTCAATGTCGAAGCCGATTTCGTCGATTCAAATTAATTGGATGATACCGACATCAACGATTGCTTTGAAAATTTCGGGCAGCACTGAATGGTAGCAGCTGCCCGCGTACCATAAAAACTCTTCAAACCTTAACACACAGACTCTCTTAAAAAATAAACTATGACACACTGGCATAAATACTTCACACTCCTCATCGTGCTCTGCATGGGTTTTGCAGGCAGCGCCTTAGCGCAAGACGGAAACCTGATTCGCTACGTGAGAACCACCGGCGCATATAGCAACGACGGCACGTCGTGGGGCCAGGCAAAGAAAAATGTGCAGGACGCTATCAACGACCTGCGCGACTACATGCAGCGCATGGGCTTCAAGGAAGGTGGCCGCGTGTATGTGGCTGAAGGTACATACTTGCCTACTGAGAGTACGGAAGAGATGGACGGCGGTGTGCTCTACACCGCCTTCAAACTTTATGCCGGTATCAGTGTGTACGGCGGATTCAGCCAAGAGGATCCCGAAGCGACACCCGAGGAGCGCGCCATGATTGATGGCGCTACACATCCTTGGGAATTCGCGCACAAGACCATCCTGAGCGGTAATCATAATTTGAGCAAGGATGTGTCGTTCACCTGGAATAGTGTGACAAAGTGCTTCAAGACCGTGTTTCCTGCCAACTCTTACCACGTTGTGTGGTTTGCCACCAACGGATTTACCGGCGACCGTGCCAATGCCTTAGCCGGCAAGGCTGTGCTGGATGGTTGTACCATCGAAGGTGGCGACGCCAAGGAGCGCAATATCGACTATCGTCATCACACGTCTTATGGCGGTGGTGCCTACATGGTGGACGGCGCAGTGCTTAGCAATTGCGAGGTGCGCATGAACGAAGCTACGCTGCGCGGTGGTGGCGTGTATATGGACGGTGGTGGCGAAATCACAGAGTGTCACATCCACACGAACCAGGTGCTCGGCATCGGTATTATTCAAGGCTACGGAGGTGGTGTGTGCGTTGACGATAAGGGACTTGTGAAGCACTCCATCCTTCAGAACAACGTGGCACGCATGGGTGGCGGTTTGGCACTGACGGAAGAAAATGCAGTTGCCGAAGCCGACTATCTCGACATTGCTGCTGCGGGTTGCGTCGTAGCCAACAACACCGCCAATACCGAAGCCGGCGGTGTGCTCATGCTCCAGGGTGGGATGATGAACCACATGACCATTGTGCGCAATGCGTGTACGGGTCCCGACGTGATTATCGACGGACGCCGAATGGGTCGCAGTGCGGGGCTTTATATGACAAAGTCGGGCTTCGTCACCAACTCCGTGATTTGGGGTAACGAGGGCGTTGCCAGCAACAATATGCAGTTTGCTGCCTACACCGTGACGACCGAAAGTCTGCAGCCCACCGTGAGCTACACGGCTGTGGGTAATGGCGACGTGACCGACTGGACTGGGGTGAAGAAGAAAAACGTGATGTCGCTTGCCAACGAAGCAAACACGGGAGACGACAAGAAATTTCCCGACTTTCTGAATGCTGATGGCAAAACGAGCGGTTTTGACGTCCTCCCTGCAGGGGTAAATATCGGTGATGACGCTGATAAAACCAAAGCGCTGCTTGCTGCTACGCTTAAGCGTTGGCGCCCTGCCGGAACATCGCCCTTGCGCGAAGCCGGCGTGCAGATTAAGAATTACGACAGCTACGACAAACTCAACATCACCTATATCGAGGAAGACATGTTGGGCGGGCACTTCATGCAGCTCACTACGCTCGGTGCCTATATCCCTCAGAATGTGCAGTACATGCCCGTAATGCTCGCATCCGAAGAGGGTGATGGCGATATGCTCACATTCTTTGTTGACCCCGAAGCACGAAACACCGACCGCACGCTCTCCAACAACATCGGTTCGTCGTGGGAAGAGCCTATGGCTTTCGTCAACGACGTGGCACACTGGATGGAAAATCATTTTGGTAAAGAAATTTCCTATCTCGACGGTGTCGTTGTAAAGACACAAACCTTTACGCGCGACATACCTGTGCAGGTATATGTGAAGCAAGGCGAACTTCATCCCATCGGCTATAGCAAGAATGCCAACATGCGTTCCAGCTACGTCAGCCTGCTCAACCACTTGCGTCTCTACGGCAGTGTGCCCCGTGAGAATACGGGAACTCAAACCGAGGGTCGCAACGTGATGACGGCTACGACGTCCATTACTGCCAACATTACGAACAATGGATATGCCTATAACGCATGCCACATCATGGCTTACGGCGGTGCGAGCAACACCGTTGTTGATGGCTTCCGCATGGTGTATGCCAACTCTCTGCCCAACACTGAGCTCAACAATCAGGTGGGCAAGGACTCTCCCCTCTACTTCATGCCGATGAATCAAAATGGTGCAGCTATTGTTGTCGATTCAAAAATTTCGGGCGAAGGCTCTGTTAAGAATAACTTTGTGCGCAACTGCATCCTGGCAAACAATACGGCAGTGCAGGGCGCAGCCCTCTATGTACGCAGTGAGAACGCCAATTCAGAAGTTGAAATCACGTTTGAAAACTGTATTTTTCACAACAACACGAGTGTAAGCACCGACGGTAGCTTCGCAGCTGTGCACGTTGAAAGTACGGCTGACGGTTCGCCGGTCAACATCACTTTCGACCATTGCGACTTCCTCAAAAACGTGGGTTACGGGCTTTATGTCAAGGGTGCGAAAGCTCAGGTAACGCTCAACAACTCCGTAGTATGGGCAAATGCTGCTGAAGCGCTCGACAATTCTGCGCTCCTTGCAGGTGATGCCGCAAATGTGCGTACCATCAAGGTGGAAGGTGGTGCAAAATTAAGCGGCACGAACAATATGCTTGATGACCGCGCTGAAAGCTATGAACTTACCAATACGGCAAGCATTCTTACCTATACGAGTGCCGATAACGCTAACTACACTTATCCCATCTCAGTAAATCCTACGAAAAACGTAGGCCGTTCTGTGGCGGGCGACTTGACATACTATGGCGGAGCGGTGGACTTCACACCGCGCAATATGAGTCCGCTCGTCAATGCTGCCGCTCCCAAAAGAGACTACGGTATTGACATTAAGGGCAACACGCGTAACTATGGCGGTCTTCCCGACGTGGGTGCGCTCGAAAATACGATGCTTCCTGCCAGAGGCAAGGTGCTCTACGTGCGCGACTACCGCAAACCCAATGGCGACATCGACCTCGAAAAGGGCGGTGACGGCCTGTCGTGGGCTAACGCTATCAATGGTAATGCGGTGTACGACCTGGAAAATCTGGAAAATAAAGAAAAGTTGAGTGTGGCTACGTTGAATATTTTTGGTGAGCGCTACGAAAATAATGGTGCTTACCAGGAAACGTTTGCGCCATACTCCTTTATGGATGGTAGTACGAACAAGAACAACAAGTCGGACGACGCAACGGTGTCGGATTTTAAAGTAAAAAATTATCGCTATACCAGCGGTTTGCAGTATGCTGTGAACCTTGCGCGTTTGATGACGATTGACAATGCAACAAGAGATGATGTTAAAGTAACCGTTGAGGTGGGCGCACCTCGCGATAAGCATCAACGTCTTGTGCCTCAGGAACGTCACAAGGTGCAAGTGTGGGTAGCTAAAGGCGAATACAACGACGGCAAGGGCTTCAAGATGCAGGATGGTATCGATGTGTTCGGTGGTTTCCCAAATCTTGATAATGCATCGCCGGGGCTTACTGAACGCAATCCCGTTACGTACGCCACAACCATTCAGGTGTTGGCGCCGACATGTGCGCCGGGAGCTATTAATGCAGATACTTACAAGGGCATTTTGCAGCCCTATTCGGATTTCTATTATAATCCAGATGCTTCGTTGAATGTAGCAACTCAAGGCTGGAGTACAATGGAAAGTGTTTCTGATGAACTTTTAGAGAACTTGAATTCCGATGGATATTCTTTGACACAAGAAGACGTTGCTGCCGGAAATATTAAGTACTATGAGTTGGATTTGAATATGCAGGCCGGTCGCAATAAAGTATCTATTGATGACTTGGCAAACTTCAACGTTTTGGGCGTGCGATTGATTGGCAGAGATGGAAAGGTTGTATCTACTGATTTTCATCATGCCAAGAATAAGCCGGCAGTCACTATATCTGATTTGCAGAATTTGACTGATGATATGGAGTGTATTGTTAAGACTGAAACAAGAGGTGGATGGTCAGTTGGATATGAGGAAAATATTTTAAAATTCCGTTCAACTAGTAATAATGGGTATGGCATTAATGTTGAGCCTATAAATGACCAAAACGTTTTTCAGTTTAAGAATATTGATGGCAAATATTATTTGTATAGCTATTATGCGCAGCAATATGTGAATAGCAATCGTGGAATGTCTGATGAGGCGAGTGAATCGATAACTTTTTATAAGCAAGATGATGGTACGTTTGTTTTACAATTTACTGGTAACGAGAATGGATATATTAATCTTGGTGGATCGCATCAGATGACTGTTGATTGGTGGAGCACGCCAGATGCAGGTAATAAAGTTACTATTATGGATTGTACTGATTTGCGTACGGCTTATTATGTCTTAAATGCGCCTTCGGCAGATAAGTACACGGTTCAATTTATTGTAGAAACAAAGACTCTGGCTGTTACGAAAGCAACCAATGTGGTTTTGGGAAATACTG
>JAFOWI010000236.1 GCA_017425985.1 Bacteroidaceae bacterium
GCCAAAAAAAGGGAGAAACCGCGTGGTTCCTCCCTTGTACTACAAAGTTACAACAAAATTTGACGAATTCCAAATTTGTTAAATTGTGTTAATTAACATCCATTAACAAATTAACCCTTCATTTTGCTATCTCGCACCCCCCGAAAACGCTCGTTTCGCGCAGCGCCGATTTCGGTCGCCAAAACCAAAAGGCCGATTACTTTTGATGCCTAACTCGCTGAATGTTATCTTTGTACCGAGATAGGCGCGCAACAGAAATTTTTGGAGTCTCCGTCTGCGCTTTTCGCAATGCTGATTTTGGGTTGAAAAAGTGCGTTTCTGTCGCGCGAACGCACAATTTGTAGGTGTCGCTAAGCGTATTCCGTTGAAAAATTGTAACTTTGCAAGTTGAAACAGACTGTTCGGACGGCATTGGCGCCGCGCCGGATGGATTTTGAATGAATTAATAACTAATGAGTGCGTATGTGTGCTTCGGAAGCAACTGCCGTGCTCCCCTATGATTATAGCAAACAATGAAAAAGTTTAACAGAACGCTTGTTACCTCTGCGCTCCCTTATGCCAATGGCGGAGTGCATATCGGACACTTGGCTGGTGTGTATGTTCCAGCTGACATTTATGTGCGCTACCTCCGCTTGCGCGGTGAAGAAGTGCTTTTCATCGGTGGTTCGGACGAACACGGTGTGCCCGTAACGATTCGTGCCAAGAAGGAAGGCATCACTGTGCAGCAGGTGGTCGATCGTTACCACAACCTGATTAAGGATTCGTTCGAGGGCTTCGGCATCTCGTTCGACGTGTATTCGCGCACCACTTCCGACACGCACAAGAAGCACGCGTCCGACTTCTTCCGCAAACTCTACGACAACGGCAAGTTTGTGGAAATGGAGACAGAGCAGTTCTACGACGAAGAGGCACAAGAGTTCTTGACAGACCGCAATATCAAGGGCGAATGTCCTCGCTGCCATGCTGCCGACGCCTATGGCGACCAGTGCGAAAAGTGTGGCTCAACGCTTTCGCCCGAAGAATTAATCAACCCCTATAACGCAGCAACAGGCAATGCCCTCGTGAAGCGCAAAACAAGCCACTGGTACCTGCCCCTCAACGACCACCAAGAGTGGCTCGAAAAGTGGATTCTTGAGGACCACAAGGAATGGCGTCCCAATGTTTACGGACAATGTAAGAGCTGGTTGGACCTCGGCTTGCGCCCCCGTGCCGTGACGCGCGACCTGAACTGGGGTATCCCCGTGCCCGTCGAGGGTGCTGAGGGCAAGGTGCTCTACGTGTGGTTCGACGCCCCCATTGGTTATATCTCCAACACTAAGGAACTCCTTCCCGACACATGGGAAAAGTGGTGGAAGCAGGAAGATACGCGCCTCATCCACTTCATCGGCAAGGACAACATCGTGTTCCACTGCATCGTGTTCCCTGCCATGCTGAAGGCCGAAGGTAGCTACATCCTTCCCGACAATGTGCCCTCAAACGAATTCCTCAACCTTGAGGACGACAAAATTTCGACTTCGCGCAACTGGGCTGTGTGGCTCCACGAATACCTGGTGGACTTCCCCGGTAAGCAGGACGTGCTTCGCTATGTGCTCACAGCCAATGCGCCCGAAACGAAGGACAACAACTTCACCTGGAAGGACTTCCAGGCACGCAATAACAACGAGCTCGTAGCTGTTTACGGCAACTTCGTGAACCGCGCATTGCAGCTCACAAAGAAGTACTACGACGGCGTAGTGCCCGCGCTGGGCGAACTCACTGAAGGCGACCAGCAGATGCTCGCTGAGTTCCAGGAAGTAAAGGCCGAAATGGAGCGCCTGCTCGATGCCTTCCGCTTCCGCGATGCGCAGAAGGAGGCCATGAACCTTGCCCGCATTGGTAATAAATATTTGGCGGACAGCGAACCCTGGAAGGTGGTGAAGACCGACCCCGAGCGCGTCAAGACCATCATGCACCTTTCGCTTCAGCTCGTGGCAAACCTCGCTTTGGCGTTCGAACCCTTCCTCCCCTTCAGTTCGGCAAAGCTTCGTGAGATGATGAACCTCCCCGCTATGACTTGGCAGCAACTTGGCGACATGAGCCTCGTAGCAGCCGGCCATCAGTTGGCAGAGCCCGCTCTTCTCTTCGAAAAAATTGAGGACGACGTCATCAATCAGCAGCTCCAGCGCCTCGAAGACATCAAGCGCCAGAACGAAGAAGCCAAGCGCCTCGAAGAAGCCAAGAACTTTAAGGCAAAGCCCATCAAGCAGGACGTAAGTTTCGAAGACTTTGAAAAACTCGACATCCGCGTAGGTACGGTGTTGGAGTGCGAACGTGTGCCCAAGGCCGACAAACTCCTCAAGTTCCTCATCGCCGACGGACTTGAAAATCGCACCATCCTTTCGGGCATTGCGCAGCACTATAATCCCGAAGAACTCGTAGGCAAGCAAATCTGCTTCATCGCAAACTTCCCTGCACGCAAGATTCGCGGCATCGAAAGCCAGGGCATGATTCTTTCAGCCGAAAACTTCGACGGTTCGCTCTCTGTGCTGACGCTCGACCGCGAAACGAAGCCCGGCTGCCCCGTAGTGTAGCAAAATCGGCGCGAGTCAGAGCCGTATGTTTGATAGTCCGCTCTGCGTGCGCGCTGCCCAAACCCATCCTTGAACAACATGAAGTTTAGGAATACGCAACGACATATTCATCGAAAAGAGCTCAGCACACAGTTGACCCAGGTCGGCAGTGTGCTGACCATCAATATGAATAAGTATGCCGCGATGGGACTTTCGGAGTTCGAGGAAGCCGTGCGCAAGGAGATGGACGAAAATCCTGCGCTCGAAGAAAAAGAAGCCTGGGACGAAGAAGTCGTTGCCGAAACCTACGATGGCGAGGACGTCGAGGAGGCTGCACCCCAGGAAAAATTCAACGACATCGGGCGCGACGAAGACTATGATAGTGGGCGCGACGATGTTCCCCACGACGACGATGGACTCGACCTTTCCGACTACACCGTCTTTGAACCTCACGGAGGCGCTGATTTCCAGACCGACGCTGAGGCTGTGAACCAGCAAACCTTCTATGAATCGCTGTTGGAGCAGCTTAATGGCTACGACCTCTCCGAGGAAGATGTCGGCATCATGAAATTCCTGATTTCCTCCTTAGATAGTAATGGGTATCTCAATAAGGAGCTCATCGATATTGTTTATGAGCTGAACTTCAAGCAGTATATCGACACCACGGAGGAGCATGTGGCACGCTTGCTCAGCTTGTTGCAATCCTTCGACCCCATCGGGCTGGGCGCACGCAACCTTCAGGAGTGCTTGCTTTTACAGGTGAGAGCCCTGCCGCCCGAACATCCGCTGCGCGAGGTAGCTATTCTGGCGCTGACCGAATATTTTGAGTTCTTCGTCAATCTTGAGTGGCAGCGTCTGCGCCGCAGGCTCAAGCTCAAGACCGAAGATTTTGAAGCTCTGCGCCGCTTGCTCAAGCACCTCAACCCTAAACCCGGCAATCAGCTGAACGTGGGCCTCGAAGATGAGGCGCCAATTGTAGTTCCCGACGTGTACGTCGAACTCAATACCGACGGCGAGCCCGTAGTGACGCTGAACAATGGGACGTTGCCCGACCTGTGTGTCAGTCCTGCCTACCTTGAAACGCTGAAGCACTATTCCGCTCATCGCACGCAGCTCTCTAACGAGATGAAGGCGCAGCTCACCTTTGTTCAGAGCAAGGTCGATGCTGCTCGTGGGTTTATCAACGTCGTGACACTCAGGCAAACAGCGCTGAGGTCTGTGACGGAAACGTTGGTCGAACTGCAACGCGACTTCTTCGTGAACGAGGACGACGAGACCTTGCTCAAACCGCTGAAGATGGAGGACGTAGCGAAATATCTCGACATCGACACCAGCACCGTGTCGCGCGTTGTGCGCGACAAGTTTATGCAAACGCTCTTCGGCGTGTATCCGCTGAAAATGTTGTTCGCCTCCACCTTTACGGCAGGCGATGGCGTAGAGCTTACCAGCCACCACGCCATGCTTAAGTTGCAGGAAATTGTGGATGGCGAGGACAAACTGGCGCCTTACTCCGACCATCAGCTTGTTGCCGAAATGGCAAAGGCGGGTTTCCCCGTAGCTCGTCGCACCATCAGTAAGTATCGTGAGCGCTTGCACATACCCGAGAAGCGCTTTCGCCGTAAGGGGCAGGTGTAGGCGCCCGGTCTTGGCAGGCAAGTCGTATCTCAGCGCTCAGTTCTCTTACAGAAACAAATCAGAATCCTCATTATTTAATTAATGAACATCAATAGGTTACTCCTCCTCACGGCTCGCCAGGTTTCGCGGCTGACAAATCCGTTCTACCTGCCGGTGCTGGCGCTCGTGTTGGTCTTTAGCTTCAGCCATCTGCGACTTTTGTCGTGGCAGTACAAGCTCATCGTCATTGGCCTCGTATATTCGTTCACCGCCTTGCTTCCGCGATTGGTGATATTCCTGTATCGCAAGCTCAACGGCTGGGGGCATCGCCATCTGGGGCATCGCGAGAAGCGCTATGTGCCTTATGTCGTGTCCATCATCAGCTATGCGGCGCTGCTCCATTTTATGTACAAGCTCTACTTGCCTCACTTCACGATGCGCTTCATCGTTGGAGCGTTGGCTTTGCAGCTGGTATGTTTGCTGGTCAACCCGTTGGTCAAGCTGAGTACGCATACCGCAGGAGCGGGTGCGGTGGTAGGAGCGTTGATGGTTGTTGGCATCGCCTTCAACTTCAATCCCGTGCCGTGGTTGTGCGTCTCCATCTTATATACAGGCCTTGTTGGCACTGCGCGCTACTTTCTGCGTGTTCATTCATTAAAGGAGATAGGCATCAGCGTTGGTGTAGGGTGGCTCTGTGGCATTCTTTGCATGTTGTAGTCCCCGACGCTTTCCGATAAATCAAGCATTTTTGAATTAATCTTATAACAAATAATAACTATGACACCACTCGTAAGCATTATCATGGGTAGCACCAGCGACCTTCCCGTTATGGAAAAAGCTGCAAAGTTTTTCGACGAAATGGAGATTCCCTTCGAAATGAATGCCTTTTCGGCTCACCGCACTCCTCAGGAGGTTGAGGCGTTTGCAAAGCAGGCTGAAGCGCGCGGCTTGAAGGTGATTATAGCCGGTGCAGGCATGGCAGCAGCGCTCCCCGGCGTGGTAGCGGCAAGCACAAACCTCCCCGTAATCGGCGTGCCCATCAAGGGTATGCTCGACGGACTCGACGCAATGCTCTCCATCATACAGATGCCTCCCGGAATCCCCGTGGCAACAGTGGGCGTGAACGGTGCGCTCAACGCAGCCATCCTTGCTGCGCAGATGATTGCCCTCAGCGATAAGGACTTGGCTGCAAAATTGGCTACTTACAAAGAAAATCTGAAGTCAAAGATTGTGAAGGCCAACGAAGACCTTGCAGCTGTAAAGTACAATTTCAAAGTAAATTAATCCGACCTATGCGCTACTATCATTGCGGACCCGAACTCTTCAACTACACTCCGCGCAAGTCGCACGAAGTGATGGTGGGCAATCGTCCCTTAGGCGGTGGACATCCGTTGCGATTGCAGAGCATGACTACGACGGCTACGACTGATACCGACGGCTCTGTAGCACAGTGTAAGGCGATTATCGAAGCCGGGGGCGACTACGTGCGCCTCACAACGCAGGGCACCATCGAAGCGCGCGCCCTCGAACCTATTCGCAAGGCGCTCAACGAAATGGACCTCACACAACCGCTCGTGGCCGACGTTCACTTCAATCCCAACGTGGCGGACGTAGCAGCTACGATTGTCGAAAAAGTGCGCATCAAC